>NZPK01000134.1 GCA_002693325.1 Gemmatimonadota bacterium
AAACTTTGTTTGTGAAGGTCACGAGCCTCTTCATTGTTCACAAGGATTTCCTTTCCAAAATTGTTTTTCTTCAAAGAGAGTAGCTGAATCGATTTTGATATTGAGTGGTCCCTCTGCCGCTAATAAACATTTTATTCCTGGGAATGAAGCATCTCAACCAGAGAATTCNAGGTAAAGTATTGAGGTCTGTTCATTGTTGTTTACCTGTACATGTTGCCGAGAAAGTCATCACATGTGCGGTTAATGCTGCGATCGAAGTCAGAAGATTTTTATGTCACTTTTGTCACTAAGGAATTCCTGAAGGAAAAGGGGAGCTTCCTATNTATTTGTCCTCGTCCATAGCAATACGGCTGCCTGTGGCTTTAAGCTGTCCCAGGTATTTTCCACGATAGGGATTAGAGGACTTTTGGTCCATTTGAGCGAATACTAATTGACATATTCTTCGACCAGAACGCAATCTTATCGGAAGTCGGTTAGCGTTGAATAGTTCTAGAGTAATGTTTCCCTCGAATCCCGGGTCAACCCAACCAGCATTTTGTATAAATAAACCTATTCTTCCTATAGANGAACGCCCTTCAACGAAAGCTGTTACATCGTCGGGAAGTCGGAGATATTCTTGGGTTGTTGCCAATAAAAACGATAACGGTGGAATGACTATTTCTTCTTGTTCGAGTTCCTCATAACGTACTTCAGAGTCAAGACGTAATACATCACTTCGATTCTCATCTACCTTCAAAAAATGTGTTCCCAACCTAACATCTATAGATGCCGGTTGAATTTGTTCCGGTGATAACGGATCTACACTTAAAGTGCCATTTTCTATCATAGATTTTAGCATCACATCTGATAGAATCATAACTATACCCTTATGTTTTTGTTTTTAAATCTTACTTAAATTTTGAGACCATGTTTGTGCAAAGTGTGTTAAAAGTCGAACACCGTAGCCGACGCCTCCTTTTGTAATGTAATATTTGGATTGTTCACTTGTAGCAGTTCCGGCAATGTCTATATGCGCCCATGCGTAACCATCTGCAAATTCATGAAGGAGAGCAGCGGCAGTATTTGCTCCGCCGGGAGAGCCACCCGAATTTTTTAGATCCGCAACTTCACCTTCAATCTGTTTTCGGTATTCAGGCCATAGCGGAAGACGCCAAAGTTTTTCATGAGTTTCTTCTCCAGATTTAATTAGTCGATTTGCTAATAAATCGTCAGAAGAAAATAAACAAGCGGCATGATGCCCCAATGCAGTGATACTGGCTCCAGTTAAAGTAGCCAAGTCAATTACTGCACAAGGATCGAACTTCTGGGCATAAGTCAGGGCATCAGCTAATATCAGTCTACCTTCTGCGTCAGTACTAATAATCTCTATAGTTTTACCTGAAAGCGTTTTTACAACATCTCCTGGGCGAAAGGATTTGCCATCGGGCATATTCTCAGCAGTGGGAATCAAGGCAATAATACGTTGTTTTAGGTTAAGGTTAGATAATGCGGACATTGCACCGATTACGGCGCCCGCACCTGCCATATCATATTTCATCGTACGGATACCTGATACACTTTTCAAAGAAAGGCCACCGCTATCAAAAGTTATTCCTTTACCTACAAAAATCAGTGGGCGACTTTTAAGATTAGAATTGAGATCGATAATGATGAAATGTGGAGAATTTCTACTACCCTGACCTACTGAAAGCAAAGCTCCCATTCCCAATCTTTCTAGGGACCGAGTATTTAGGATGCGACAACGCATAGAATTATTTTTCTTTGCTAAGTCTTTTGCAACATTAGCAAGCGCTAAAGGAGTAATTATGTTCGCCGGTTGGTTCACTAAATTTCTCGCTAAAATGGTGCCTTCGCTTACGTATTTGCCGATTCGCAGTCCTCGTTTGGTTTCGTTTAGTTCCTTATCTTCAGTTACCAATAGCGTAATTTTCTGAACACCCTTACTAGCTTGTTTCGATCGGTGAGGTTCAAAACGGTAGTGTGTGAGNAAGCTCCCTTCAGTAAATGCCTGAACNNAATTTTGTAAAGATTGATCGTTTTGTGGGATGCTGGCCAAGGTAGTTGCGACGGAACTAACTCCCATAGTGTTTAATTCGCGTAGGGAGANAGCAGCAATTCTGCGGGCCCGTTCTAAGTCAAATTTTTTTGGATTACCTAAGCCTACCAGCAACACTCGCNTAAATGGTGATTTTGGAGACGTATAATGCAGTTGTGTCTGTCCGAATGCGCCTGTGAAGTCATTTAATTTTATCGCTTGTTGAATTGAATCGGGGAGGGAGTGCTTTGCCGTCTGTTCGAGTATTTTCTTTTTGCTTTCAGTAAANAGGTTGACAACAATAACATCGACGCGCTGTTTTTGAATAAATCCTTGACGAATAGTTATATTCAACGTAGTAGGGCTTTCGGTTTATATGCAGTTTGTTGTTGGAGAGTATAGATCACAGAGCTTTGGGCTGTCAAGTAAAGTCGTGTCACAATAGTGGCTGGATCGAATAGATGCTATTTAATTGCTAAAGGTTAACAATCATTGAATGAACAACTGATTACCGAGCTTTCACAAAATCTCAATGCAGATCAAATATTGACCGAAGACGAAGATCTTTGTGTGTATGGTTACGATGGAACAGCGATGTTGAGGGGAAAACCATATTGTGTACTGCTACCGGAAAGTTCCAAACAAGTACAGACGATTTTAATTACTGCAAACAAATTTGGTGTTCCAGTGGTAACGAGAGGATCGGGTACTGGATTGGCTGGTGGATCTATTCCTGTTGAAAATGGTATAGTAGTTTGCATGGTTCGAATGAATAGAATTTTAGAAGTAGACGAAAAAAATATGGTCATACAGGTTGAACCGGGGGTATTGACGCAACAGATTGCTGACCAAGTTATGTCAGTTGGACTGTTTTATCCGCCAGATCCGGGCTCAATAAAGATTTCTACAATTGGTGGGAATGTCGCAAATAATTCGGGTGGCCTTCGCGGATTGAAGTATGGAGTCACACGGGATTATGTTATGGCATTAGANGTTGTTTTACCTGATGGGAGAATATTGTTGACTGGTACTAAGTGCGTAAAAGACGTCGCAGGATTTTCTCTGAAAGATCTTTTCATAGGTTCAGAAGGGATGTTAGGAATTATAACAAAGATTACTCTCAAGTTGATACCAGAGCCATCTGCAAAGAGGACGATGTTAGTTTTGTTCGACAATATGACTGAGGCAGCTGAAGCGGTATCATTGATTATTGAGAACAAAATAATACCATGTACCCTCGAATTTCTTGATCGAGTTACGATCGAATGTGTAGAGGATTACACAGCTATTGGTTTACCTACCGATTGCGAAGCCGTTCTTTTGGTAGAGGTTGATGGCCACGATGTTGAAGTTAATGAAAAAGCGGAACAAATAGTAAATTTAGTCCGTTCGAAAGGCGCTAAAGACATTCGAGTCGCTGGGTCAGATTCGGAAGCCATGAATTTGGCTTCAGCTCGAAGGACGGCATTTTCTGCGTTAGCCCGTCTCGCACCAACAGTCGTACTCGAGGACATTACGGTGCCACGAAGTAAACTCGCTGAAATGGTTCAGTTTATAAACGACACAGCTGCACGCTTTGATTTGCGCGTCGGAACTTTTGGACATATGGGCGATGGGAATTTACATCCTACTTTTTTATGTGATGAAAGGAATGAAAAAGAAATGCATCGAGTTGAAGAGGCTATGTGTTTGGTCTTCGATCAGGCTATTAGTTTGGGGGGAACGATAACAGGTGAGCACGGGGTTGGTTTGGCAAAAAAACCATTTTTACCTGGACAAATTGGAGAAATAGGTATTGAAATTATGCGCCAAGTAAAATATTCGTTTGACCCTAAAGGCATTCTCAACCCCGGAAAGGTATTTGATTGAGTAAGGATAATTTAAACTTACTGGGCGAATTAGATTATTCAGTATTACAGCAATGTATGCATTGTGGTATGTGTTTGCCTTCGTGTCCGACCTATACTGAAACTCTTCAGGAAAAATCCTCACCACGTGGTCGTATTGCTATGATGCGATCGATCGTCGATGGGCACACAGAGGTTTCAAAAAACTTTGCGGAAGAGATGTATTTCTGTTTGGGGTGTCTGGCGTGTCAGACCGCTTGTCCCGCTGGCGTCGACTATGCTACGTTATTTGAAAACTCTCGAGGTGAAATAGAGCGAAAAAATGTCCTGCAAAGTTCGAAGAGAGATTTTATTCGGTACTGGACTCTGGGCTGGTTGTTCATGAGCTTGCCTCGTCTAAGGAGGCTCGGTAAACTTTTACGCTTTTATCAACGAAGCGGTTTGGAAAAGTTTGTTCGCAAAAGTAAATTAATACGGCTATTGCCGAAAACCCTGAGGGATTTAGAGCCTCTTACGCCAAGAATTAGTTCTTACTATACGAGCGAGTATATTGAAAGACTAGGGCAGAGCCGTTCATTACCGCAATATCGTGTAGGACTCATAAGCGGATGTATTCAGGATATTTCGTTCGCGGAGACTAACGCTGATACAATAGAGGTATTGCGANCAAATGGATGCGAAGTAATTTTACCATCAGACCAGAGCTGTTGCGGATCTCTGCATGCTCATAATGGAGAATTAGGCTTGGCTCGAGATCTTGCTCGAAAAAACATTGATTCATTTATGCCTGAGAGCCTGGATGCGGTGATTGTTAACTCTGGAGGTTGTGGTTCTCATTTGGCGCATTACGACCGTCTTTTACAAAACGATTCAAAATATGCTGAACGTGCAAAAGTCTGGTCACAGAAAATCCGGGATATTCACGAGTATTTGTTAGAAATAGGATTTCGATCCCCCAAAGCGAGTTGTGGTTTTCGATCAGTAACTTATCATGAGTCTTGCCATTTGAAGCATGGGCAAGGGGTTTCGGATGCGCCTAGGGCTTTGTTAAAAGCAATACCTGACCTAGACCTTGTTGAACTACACGAATCCGATTGGTGTTGTGGGAGCGCTGGGATTTATAACATTACCCAGCCTGAAATGTCTATGAAGTTGCTCGATAGAAAGATGGGTAATATCAAGAAGACTGGTGTTGAGGTGATTGCTACAGGAAATCCTGGTTGTGCCGTTCAAATCCAATTTGGAGGAAGACGAGGGGGTGAATCATTCACAGTTNTGCATCCTGTTCANTTGTTGGCTGCGGCATATAGAGCGGAGGTTGAAAGTCAATGAAACATTTCGGTATGGCATTGGATTTGCAATCAGATGAAGAAAAGATTAGAAAATATCGCGAATATCATTCCAAACCGTGGCCGGAGCCTCTTCAAGGATTATGTGAGATCGGAGTGAAAGACATGAAAATATTTTTGTTGGGGACTCATTTGTTCATGTACATGGTTACTATAGACGCTTTTGATATAAATCATGATTTTCCTCGTTATATTCAACAAAATCCGAAAGCATCTGAATGGGATGATCTTATGCGGACGTTTCAACAACGAGTACCTGAAGCTAAATNAGAAGAATGGTGGGCTTCTATGGAGCTTGTATTTGATCTTCACAAGTATGTGTAAAAAGCTATTTAATTTAGATCATAATTTTTATTANTGAAGGAGTCATTTTTAGAGTATGAGACCTAATTTGCGACCGGAGAACCCTTGTTTCTCCTCAGGACCATGTGCCAAAAGACCTGGGTGGAGTCTTAATGCATTACAAGAGGCGGTTTTGGGTCGATCGCATCGGGGAAGTTTGGGTAAGGATAAGCTTTTGGAAGTGATTGATCGAACAAGATGTATACTCAGAATTCCTAGTGAATATAAAATTGCAATAGTACCCGCATCGGATACAGGTGCGGTAGAAATGTGNATGTGGTCTATGCTTGGTGAACGAGGTGTAGATGTTTTGGGTTGGGAAAGTTTTGGAAATGGTTGGGTGACGGATATTGTAGGTCAGTTACGACTGTCTGATGTACGGACCTTTCAAGCAGATTACGGAAAGTTACCCGATTTAGCGCAAATCGATTGCGACAGAGATATTGTCTTTACGTGGAACGGTACTACCTCGGGTGTCAAGGTTCCTGATGCCGAATGGATATCTCAAGATAGAAGTGGATTGACGATTTGTGACGCTACGTCGGCTGTTTTTGCCATGGATGTAGCATGGGAAAAGTTAGATGTTGCCACATACTCCTGGCAAAAAGTAATGGGAGGTGAAGCTGCACATGGTATGATTATTTTGAGTNCAAGAGCCATTCATCGTTTAGAGAATTATCAGCCATCTTGGCCGATGCCAAAGTTATTTCGGATGGTCAAGGGAGGAGTACTGAATGAGGGTCTTTTTGAAGGAAGCACGATTAATACACCCTCAATGCTGTGTGTCGAGGATGCTATTGATGGTCTAAAATGGGCTGAATCAATTGGCGGGTTGTCTGAATTGATTGATAGGTCTAACGCGAACTTACGATCATTTGAAGACTGGGTNGTGGAGCGGGAATGGATCGATTTCTTGGCTGAAACGAGAGAAACTCGGTCTAATACATCTATTTGTTTTCGAATAACAGATGAAGAATATTCGAAATTGTCCGAGTCGCAACAACGCTCAAGAGCAAGTGATTTAGTTGCTCTTNTGGACAAAGAGGGNGTTGCTTTTGACATCGGATCATATCGAGATGCTCCTCCCGGACTACGCATTTGGGGAGGAGCGACAGTTAGACGCAATGACATAGAAAGGCTCATCCCTTGGTTGGACTGGGCTTGGGAAAAAACCTCATAAGTAGTNCGTCTTTAGAGATTTACNCGTATNAAAAACATGGGGTCATGCCGTTTATGGTCTTTTTCGTTTTCCGCTNGCCTGAAGTTTGTTTGCCGACCCCACTGACCCAATATGTAAAGTATCGTAAGCTTTCTGTGAAGATTCAAATGCTCCGTTTTGATCTTTTATTCCATGCCAATTGGTATTAGTGTACATAGGATTTGTTCTGCCTGTTGCCTTTTCGCGTTTGGTAATATACGCTAACATTCGTTCTTCCAGTTGTCTAGCAGTTTTCTTTTCTATATTGGCCAGATTTTTTTCCTCTAGTGGATCATCAATAAGGTTGTAAAGTTCCACTCGGGGTTTAAAGTGGAAATCTGGCTCTAAGGCTATCATGAGTTTCCACTGCGGAGTGCGCCATCCATGCTTTCGCATCCATGTACACTCGGTGATATAAAATTCCGTGTAATTGGTTGCACGTTTACCTTGCATAAGAGGAAGAAGCGACTTACCATCAAATTTTGTATCCACTCTTATATTGAGTAGTTTTAGTATTGTGGGAACAAGGTCTTGATGAAGTGTTATGCCATTAATGCGTGCTCCAGATGGGATTTTTCCAGGTAGATGTAAAATTAGTGGAACGTGTAAAGTATTTTCGTACATTCCATGATGGTCATACCAGCATTCATGTTCATATAATGTTTCGCCGTGGTCACCATTAATAACGATTAGCGTATCATCAATCAAATTAAGTTCCTGAATGCGAGTGATTATGCGTTGAATACACGCATCCATGTAAGCGATTGCTCCGTCATATTGTGCGTCTATATAGTAACGGTCTGTTACCCCGGGTGGCATCCACTCGGCAAAAAAGTCACAAAATGGTTTAAAGGAGAAAACGGGATCCATGGATTTATTTTTTGGGTCTAGTTCATTTCCACTATAAAACATACGCTCAAATGGCGCCGGTGGTAGATACGGTGCATGTGGATCCATGTGACGGAGAAAAAGGAAAAATGGCTTTTTTGATTTGGATAATCTGTCTAATTCCGGTATTGCAACACTATTAAGCTCTTCGGCTTTTGGACTTCTTCCCTTTGCCCACGAACCCCATGCTGGATAGTCAAGGTATTTGTCAAATCCACGTGAGCTCGGATTTCCCGTGAACCCCACGCAAGAGGTATTGTATCCGTTTTTTTTCAGGACTTCTGGTANNGTTTTGATGTTTCTGGGTAGACCNCCCTCATGGCGTAAAGCTACAACTGAAGTCGAGAATGAATCCAGACCGGTCAGCATTGACGCGTAGGCAGAGGTTGTAGGGATATGTGCGGAATAGTTTTTTTCAAATAATGTTCCGCGTTTTGCAAAAGCATCTATATGTGGAGTAGTATTTCTATGATAACCATAACAACTCATATGGTCGGCGCGTAAACTATCTATCCCTAATACTATCAAATTTGTTTTTTTGGCTGGCATGGTTTCCTCTTTAACGACCAATGGGTTAATTAGTCTGTTTATCCTAAACAGGACCTTTTCTGTGGTCAAGTGCTACTATTTGTGAGTGCTATTCAACTAAATTANATTAAGTTCGTTATGAAGGGGTAATGTAACCAGACTAAGGAGTTAGTGATGGGTGATAAGTTAAAAGTCGCTGTATTAGGAGTGGGGGGAATCGCGGGAGCACATATGCCAGGATGGAAAGCGTCTGAGGACGCAGAGATTGTGGCTGGTTGCGATTTGAACGCAGAAACATTAANAAAATGGGGTGCCGAACATAAAATAGACAAACTGTATGAAGATGTATCCAAAGTTTTTTCAGATAGTGAAATTGACGTAGTGGATATCTGTACGCCTAATATGTATCACGCACCGCTTAGTATTGCAGCTTTGGAAGCCGGTAAGCACGTACTTTGTGAAAAACCACTTGCTCCAAATCCGGAAGAGGTAATAAAGATGATCGAGGCNAGGAATCGGTCAGGGAAAATGCTTATGACGGCACAGAGTGTTCGGTTTACGGGTAATGCTTTATCATTCAAAGAAGAAGTTGAGTCTGGAGCATTGGGAAATGTGTACCATGCTCGTTGCTGGGCTCTTAGGCGTGCCGGTGTTCCCAATAGGCCTGGCTTTATTCAAAAAAAACATAGCGGGGGAGGACCGTGTATAGATATCGGAGTTCATATGTTAGACTTAGCTTTATGGTTTATGGGAAATCCTCAACCAGTTTCAGTAAGCGGAGTGGCAGTTTCTCCATTGGCAAAACGTGAAGGTGCTTTTTCAGAATGGGATCGATCGATGATTCCCTCAGAATATGATGTTGAGGATTTCGCTGCTGGATTTGTTCGGTTTGNCAATGGTGCTACNCTTGTTTTAGAGATGAGTTGGATGTTGCATCACGGTGATGCCGAGAATGGGGTCTGGATGTACGGCGAAGAGGGTGGGGGACACTGGCCATCGTGTGTTTTNTATAGTTCTAATAATGCGACAAAGCAGNACTACAATAANAAATTGCAGCTTTANAGTGAAGGTCTGGGATCACATGCAGAAGAATGTATTGCGTTTGCAAAGGCNATTGTTAATGGGNATCCTTCCCCAGTTCCGGCAGAGGAATCCTTTCAGGTTACTCAAATTTTAGACGGTATCTACCAAAGTCAGGAACATGGTAAAGAGATACGATT
>NZPK01000158.1 GCA_002693325.1 Gemmatimonadota bacterium
CGTTGCCTTTCCCCATAATTGTCAGTTTGGCCGGTGAGTTCTTCGATTCTTAATCTACTTCCACTTACGAGCCCTTCCGATAGTCTTGATGCGAGTTGGCTTCTTTCTTGATGGAATTTTACAGTGCCGATATTTGCTTCGCTTTCTAAATCCAGTTTACTGAAACATTGGACGCAGGTCTTGTGTTGTTGTATTATTTGTTTGAAATGTTTTTCTCCACAATTAGCACATGAAATTATTTCATCTTTTTCTTCCGTAAGCCGAAGAGATACATTTGATAGATTCAGGAGTAGTCTATCAAATGAAAGTACATTGCAAACATCAACCAAATATGACCCTCCTGTTTCTTGGCTTCCCGGTTCGGAGGGTGGTCTTCCGACCAATATCTTGACTAATTCCTCGGAAGGGAAATCTGAAGGTCCTTGTTTGATTTTAATTCCTTCAGATAATAAATTCGCGACTATTTCGTCGAGATATGCCCGACCTCTAGCAGGGGAGGTGATTCTCGGTTCTCTGGACCAAGAGTCTTGGTCATATGTCACGCTAGGCATTAGATATCTACGTTTTTTTACCAAAAGATAGCGAAGGAAGCTGACTGCGATATTATGCAATATTTCCTCGGAAATATCCAAACTTGCAGCCATTTCTGCAGCCGATTGAATACCCTTCTTCGGTCTTGGTCTTGGCTCAAAATCCACCCAACCAATGCAACTTGATTGAACTGTATTTCTTCCTGAAAACAAAGAATTGCATAATGACTCTTCCATATATGGTTTGATTCTNTCATNCCAACCTTNTNNGAATTCAATTATTGGAGGGCTTTCTTGAAAATNTCNTAGTAANTTTTCCCAAGAGCCNNNNTCNNCATCNNNTANTGGAACATGTTCAACCCATTCACTGAATCCTCCTGGATTCATACCAAGTAACAATAAATCTCNAGCCAAGGCAGGAATATTTGCTTCGGGATAATTAAGGTCATCGTGCCCTCTATAATTTGTTATTGAGGGCTCGCTAATGTTTTGGGGATTCCTTAGTGCCAAATAAAGAGGGTATTTTCGCCCCCGAGATTGGATTTTTTCCTTATCATTTTGTTCCAGGTTTTCTAATTTATGAATTAGATCTTCTTCCCTGTAAATTGCATCATCATAATTACGCCTGAGTGAAGAGTCTGTATATCTAGAAATAAAATCTCCAAGTTTTCCGTCAAAGGGGCCGATATTACCATTAGAAACAAGTTGTACAAGTTTTGGTTCATTATCAACGTAATCTCTAGCCCTTGTTATGATGGATTCTGCTATAATTTCCTCACGATGTCTCGCGGCAACGTTCTTCGCTAAATTCGCTGCTCTATCTCTACTATCGGAGAATGAGATNATNTTACCATCTTCTCCCAGTAACCTATACATTGATCTGATGTTAATATTGCTCATTNCTTCGAAACTTGTTCTGAAACTTCTAATCGGGCTTGGTCGTCCATATCTCCCTTGNCTNGCGATGTTGGTTCTGTCTTCACCACACTGAGGGCAGTCATGAGGTAGGCAAGGTAATTTTGATAGAAGNGAGCNTATGTTTTGATNTGACTCATCAACTGGTTGTATTCCGTTGTCATTATCCTGTACCGACTCGATAGTGTAAACATACCCTCGTACAGAATAATTGGGAGTCTTTGGTTCGCNCCATTCNTTAGGNTTNAACGGGTTTGAAATGACCGCAATATCTCCNGTGAAGGGATTTAGACAAGCCTTTTTCCAAGAACGATNTCCTTGTACATCTGTACGGCTTGAGCCTAATCCGTAAATTAGTGAATCTGGTAATGTTTCAGGATGTAAATCAGAATCCTCTGGGCACGGCCAGAATATTGCTGTATCGTGATATGATTTATCCTCAATTCTTGGCGGATTTGACTGGGCTCTATGATCCTCCGGATCTGGGTCTGAATCTAACATAGAAAATTCAAAATCTGCACTTTGTGAATTCCTGTGTGGGGAAATAATACTTCTATGACCGGTGAAGAATATATCATTGCAGGACTCACAGTATAGTAACTCAAGGGGTTTGTATGTTGTTTCTTCTATTTCAGNGAAAGACACCGATGAGGGNAATAATTTGCCGACCTTTCTCGTACTTGGAATATCTTTTCCCCATGTTTTTTGATACTCATTTGAAACCCCTACATCTTGTACTGGTATTGCTTTGAGNCCGTCTATATTTCGAACCATAGTATGTACTCTGCATCTGGAAAGTTCTGGATGATTGCCAATTCTCTCTCGGCCCTTGAGTAAGCCTCGGACCGCTAACCAAAGATCAGTTTCGAAGATACACTTGGACAGAGTATTTTCATCAGTGGTTTGTTCTGAAAGGTGGAAAGTCATATGGGAGAAGAAGACATAGGCAATATCTTCGATACTTCTCGGTCTCATTCTATATGATGGCCAATTGCCTCTCCCAGCTTTACCAAAAATTGACACATTAATCATATTCGCATTGTACTTTATTTTTCCGAGATATAAATCTGCCATCCTCTCCTCTATGGTTCCGTCTGAGGCTGCACCCATCGCTTGTAAGAATGCTTCATCTGATTCTTTGGATGGTGTGGATTTGGCATATTGGATAAATGGAGTTGGGTCTAACTCCGGCCAAGTGTCCTTCGGTGGTTCTATAGCCGGGTCTTTTCCATTGACCAAGGCCATTTCTCCTGTCTCGATAATGAATTCAGGGGAGTCGAAACTGGTGCCGAACATTTCTCTCAAATATTTCTGTGCCCCATCACCCTCAAGTGAGGCGCTTGAAGCCAAAATTCGTAACTTAGAGTTATTTTTTTGGCCTGGAAGTAAGTGCATTCTTCCAAGAATTACTCTCAGTAGATAGGCTACTTCTGCCCCAGCTGTATCTCTGTATAAGTGAAGCTCATCAAGAACAAGATGGAAAATTGAATCTTCGTCTTCGAGGTATTCGTTCGTCTGTTCAAACACAGGGTCATCGATTTCTCTTGCGGCCATAACTTGCAACATTGAGAAATTAGTAACTAGTATATCCGGCACTGTATTTTGTATGTCCCACCGACAACGTTGTTCGCAACCCCACGGATTTTGGACAACGAATCCATCTGAATTTGTATGTCCATTTTTGTCCCGGGAGGGCATAAGTGATCCGGGTGATACTTTTTCACGCCCAGTAATTGCTTGGTACATATCATTGAAGGGATTTTCTATTTTCCTCTCAATATCTCTTGCAATTGTTTTTGCATCCGAGTTTGAAGGGTTACCTGCCGGAGTATATCGACTCTTTGTTCCGCCTATTGTGTCACTATTGTATCTTGCAATTCTAGGTGTATTTCCGCCAAACTTCTCTTTGTAAAAATCGTGCATCTCCGCGCTGTCAAGGGAAAATCTAAGCCTACGCATTTGATCATCAACGAGGGCGTTCAAAGGATAAATTATCAGCGCCCTCAAGCCGCCTTGACGTTTGCTTTCAACCCCGTGGGGTATGTATATTTCTTCGCCAGCTCTCGAAGATCGACTACTCCACCACTCGGCTATCTCTGAATCGATGTTATTGTTTCCTCGCCACCATCTTTGTGAAAATGCATCCGATGAGACTGAAACATTGTTGTTTTTTCCCTTGGCTAATTCTGAAAATAAACTCAAGAATATGGGCAACAAGAATGCTTCCGTTTTTCCAGAACCAGTCGGAGAAGTTACAACACAATTTCGATTATGTATCGAAGATTGAGTAAGTGTATTCAATTGATGGGTGTATAATTCGAAGTCGTTTTCATCAAGTTCAATGAGTAAACCTTTGGTTACACCTTCAATAAAACAATCCAATTGATATTCGGACCATTTGTTTGCCTCGGATAAAACTCCATGCAAATCCTTAGGGGTTTTACCCGATTGTCTGAAATCATTCAGAACCTCAATAAATGGGCTTTGGAATAGTTCCTTTGTGGTTCTAAGCATATGATTTCGTTCTTCATTTACTTCCCTCCATCTAGTCCCAAAAGCGGTATCAAGATACAGTAAGGTATTTTCAATCGCCTGTTCGAAATCTCCAAGTGGGTCAGTCAATTACTCCAACTCCTGTGGTGTGTTATCTTCCATCCATATTTTTGATAATACTAAATTTGCGATTTGCTTTGATTTCAATTTGAAACATGAAGCTTCCCCGAATTTCCAATCTATCGATTCTATCGAGGGGGAATCGAAGTGCATTAAGTGTAGAGCGCGATCTAATTCTGTAGGTATAAGCATATATCTAGGATAACAAAATTTCGAATTTTGGTATAAAATTGGCATTATTTGGTTTATTTGACATAACAAGTACCGTCCTCGCCGAAGGTCGTCCAACGAATGTAAGATTGCTTGTTGACCGGATTTTTCCTTGGTAGAAGGGGTCTTCAGATATCCTCGATTAACATAGTCATTTGAGTCTTGGAATAAAGCCATTGGGAGTTTTTTGGCTGTATATGAATACCCCTCACTTCGGGCTGTTTGAATATTTTTTTTGAAACTCATACTTGCAAAATCAAATACCTTTACTTCATATTGAGGGGGAGGAGCATAATAATCTACTGAAAAATTCGTGGACCATCTCAAACTTTTTCCCCATGATGATTGAGAGGCAATTGATTCCAAAATTTCCAAACTCAAGTGACCTGTTGGAGTAGGTCCAATTACATCTTCTAATTCAGTTGCGGCTTCTTCTGAAATCGTAATTCTATCTATGCCACAATCGAGTTTTTTCGCCGTTGCCCCTCCTGGAATTTTGTTATTTATCCACTCAACGGTATTGTGGCTTCTAGCCCCGCATAGAACTAATTCATCGTCAAGAGTTCTAATCAAATGAGGGCCTAGTACGGTATATCTGCCGTCCGAATCTCTGTTTAGAATGTTCAAATTACAGAGAAGAGAAAGTATTTCTTTCGGTTTATTGTTCCCAAGATTATCCATCAATAGCTTCTGTATATCGGAAGTCGACCAGCCGTTTTTTCTTCCAACTGCTAAAGAAGTAAGTGTATGTATTGTAGATTCTAAAGAAATTCTCTCAACCCCTTACTAATTTTCTCTAGCTTTCCTGACGTTTTCATTTAACTTATCTGCAGCAATTTTAGCCGTCTTATCCTTAGGATGCTTGTTAATGTGATTGTTCAGTCTTTCTTTCAGGGTCATTCCGTTTGTATTTTTGGGAGATACTCGTGTCGGTGATTGTACGGAGGATGGCATAGGTGGCGGTTTTGGTTGCGCTTTTGTGGGCGAGTTGTCCCTAACCCATTTGCCTTTATCAAAGGGAGCAGATGTTACTGTTCCTGCCTTCTTTGGCTGTTGATTGGGGAGGCGAAGGTATTCCTTTATTTTGTTAAACCCTAGTCCTGAGAAATTTGGTTCTTCTTTACTCTTCACCCCTCTTGCTTTAGCCTGCTCGAGGATGCGTAGTCTGTCATCACGCGCCTTTTCAGTTTGATTGTAGTTTGAAAATAAATTGGAGTTAGTTGATTCGCTATTCATTTTAAAGTCCGAAAATTGGTCTTTTTGGTGACCAAAATCTCGCCATAAATCCGCTCCATCGGTAAGCTCGATTGTCCTTGATTCAGGGGGGTTGCTACCTATCTGGAATGAAATCACAATTTGGTTATTCGGTAAATTATCCTTAGCTGAAAAAAGCCACTTGTTTTCAGTTAGTTTGGGAGATGATTGTAGGTAGTCGTCCCAAGATATTATATTCCCTTGGATTGGCAAATCTGGAAAAATTACCACTGCTTCAGGACTTCCTCTAGTTACCTGTAGATAGGGAAGATTGTTTTTCAGATATTCTCCCGTAGGCAATCTTATTCCGCCGTGAAGACGCACTCTGGTTTCGAGTTTTTGGGATATAGTAGGATTTGAACTGGTTGTTATATTGTAATTAAGAGAAACAGGTTTGAGATATATATCTCTCCCTAACTTCTCTGATAGGCTCACTTCCGGTTTTGAGTTCAGGTGAGAGGCCATACCAACGATAGCGGATGATTGGTTAGCTACTGGCTCTCCCCTTTCCCAAATTCCATTAGCACCTGAATTTACGAAGGTTACTGAGCCCCTAGATAATAAATCGAATAAGGAATTAACTTGAAGTAAATTTTCTTCATGATACAATTCAAAATCGCCTTCAGAGATTGCTGAAAATGTGTCTTCTTTGGTAATATAATCGGATTTTCTATTTTCTACATGCAATTCAATACTATGTTTCGAAGAGCCTATGTCCAGTCTAATTTTTCCAGAAATTGATACTCCTTTCACTTGCTTCAATCTTAAAACCATGTACTGAACGTCTGAATTATTATCCAAGGTAAAAACGGGTTCAACTTGAAACACGGTTGATGATTGACTGGATGTTTTCTGACCGCCGACCCAAGTAGCAGAATCTTCAGAGGCCCATCTTTGGAGAACGTGGTCAATTAAATCCTCCATAATTCCGCGATTAATCAATGCCCCAACTGCACTGGAATAGTTCTGCTTCTTCTCTTGCATAATCTTTGTTCTTACTAAATCCCTGCTAGGTTCAAAATTAGCATCAAGAGTTGATAAAATTCCCGAGAAGGCCTTTTCGTCCCTATTTCTTATTGTAGATGCGTGTCTTATTGGAGTTACTCTATTGTCATAAGAAGCGGCTTTACTCCTTAGTTCTCCACCGAGTTGTTTTCCATTATCTTGCTTCCAATTATTTCGTTCTTTACTCCATGTCTCCAAATGTAGCCAAACATTTTGTGTGCTTCCATTTATTGTTATATTTTCGTTACAGAATCCACTAACTGTTCCATATGAGCCCGCTTTGTAATATCCATCTCTAAACGTATTGTTGGGTTCCGTTGAAAATTCAGGTATCCCCAATGAATCCCATATTATTTTACCGAGTGGGGGATATACTTGGTTTCCCTTACCAAATTTATTCATCCCAACAATACTTATTGCCATGTGGGCCAAAAAAGGAGGGATTAATTCTGGGTATAGAGAGGGGTCTTGATTAATCTCCGTGTTGTATTCTTTTGCTAGCTTTTTTGCGTTATGCCAAAATTTTTCGGGATTGCCGTCGCTTTGGGTTTTTGCGTCGTTTTCGTCAAATGTACATTTGACTAAATCGGACATTGCATCGTCTTTGTGAACCCCTAGATTGTCTCCGATTACTCTCACAATAGATTCCGTCATGGAAAACCTGCGGATTTTTCCCTGAGCATCGGGCCCGTCGAGGAAATAATCCGCTATTTCCTTATTCCAATCATCAAGTGTTGCCAAGTACAATTGGCTTATTGGGTTACGATATAAATCACTCCCCGTCTGAAGTTCGAATGACATAGAGGAAAAATTATTTTGGATTTTCTACCAAATAATCGATGTAATCAAGCACTTGCTGTAACTTTTCGTCTGGAATATCCTTGTATGATTGCCCGAAATGTCCCTTGACACAAATTGCTACGTGAGCATAGGGATTTCTGCCCTTAGGGTGCTGCCACGATGGCGGGAGTTTGCCGACGAGTTTGTCTCCTGCCTCCTGCATATAGGTCCAAATCCGCTTTGAGTTCTCCTCGTTCATCACTTTCATTTAGTGTTACAAGTTGGCGATTTAATTATCTATTGAATGAAAAGAAGAGAGCTATGGAAGACGAGGGGGGAATCGAAGATTTCGGCGCAGAGTCGAATCAAGATTCTGCCAAGTTCAATTCCGATTGGGATTCTCTAGTTGATTCTGAATTGAAGGCTGAAAAGACTGCTCCGTTATATTCAGTGGAGAAATTCGATCCTTCTGATTTTCGTCCTATTTGGATAGGTGTTGCTTCGTTAATCATGATATTTTTCTTGGCGGCCTCTGGAATTGGAGAGGAGTCTGGGGTATTTTTTAGTTTGATATTTTTTTGCGGAGTTCCTTTGTATATTCTGGGCTCTTTCTGTTTTATGGCTATGAAGTACAGAGGCCCCTTCCTTGTTGGTTTTTCAATTCCGCTTGCTATAATTATTCCAATTTCGATAATGTCGTACTACAACGAAGTCGAGAATGGTTGCATATTTT
>NZPK01000166.1 GCA_002693325.1 Gemmatimonadota bacterium
TGAACTTCACTCGCGACTTTGACGTGAGCGGACAGTGGTGGTCGGATACGGCAAGAAGACGTTCTATTGGCATCTCGTGCGGATATTATCACACGGATATTACGCGGATATTAACTGTGAGTAAACAAGCGGGTAGTAGCGGAAAGATTGATTTTTTTTCATTTCTCGCTCCTCTGAGCTGGCAAGTATGGCTTACGCTCATTAGTTTTCTGCTTGCTTATGCTCTTCTATATTTATTCTTTGAACGCCCACATTTTAATCTACCGACGGTCAAAGCTTCCGCGGTAAGATCGATATTTTTATCTTTCGAATGCTTAACGGGAGGTTTTGTGGAAGAACCTGTGACAAAAACGGGCATGGTACTTCAATCAGTATTTAGCTTTTGCACGCTTGGTTTCAGCTCTTTATATACCGCAGCGTTGACTTCTATACTCATCGAGGAAGCGATAAGTTCGATGGCTATTAATACGTTGGATGATTTACAAAAAGCAGGCGGAAAAGCTATTATGTTCACGGGAGACCCGTTGAAGTCTCGAATAATTGCCCAGAATCCTTGGCTTATTACTACAGATGTTGCTCGAAGTGAAATATTAGCGACGACGGAGATTGATGATTTGCTCACTAAGTACGGCTCTCAAGCGGTGATTCTATCATCGGCGGATGCGGGTACACTTGTTCAGCAAGCAAGCAATTGTGGCGCCGCCGCAAATGGTGTAGTTTTAGCAGCTGGTGGCGGTTTTATCACGAACTATGACGATTGCCATTCAGATATTACGCATATCTTTGATACAATCTTATTGAGCATGGAAGCAGACGGCGTATTGGATGATATACTGAATATGTACAGCACGGATACGTGTGATGCAAAAGCAAGCGCGAGCAAAATTGATTACACGATTTCGTTGGACAAAACTGCCGGTATATTTATTACCATATCGTGTATCGTTGTTTTTCTATTTTTCGTTTCATATGTAAGGAGGATGTCGAAAGTTCGACACTCCAACGATAAGGCAGGCACTGAAAAACAAGCTGAGAGTAACCTTTGAAGAGATCTGTGAGAGCGATTTTCTTTATTCAATGAATTTCGCTGCTTGAGTAAAGTTAACATGCATCATATGATGTTGTATTACGATGAATAAAAATTTGTACAAATCATTACATGCACACTAATAAGGATGACCATATTTTGTATTTCTCTTTCTCGGAAGAGTTTCATCTTCTTTTCAAGCAAAAAGTATAGGATGGCATGGCTTCTTCTATGGCATCGAGCACTTCTTTCGGATATTCCATTTCAAAAGATGCACTCCTTGATGGTTGTTTAAAACACGTAGAGTTGATGGCGTCGGTGTGCCAGCCGCGGAATTTTTTCCAGGAATCAAGTTCTTTCGCTTCCCATGAGAGCATATTTCTATTAAACGGAATCGAGGCAAACGCACAAACCTGCTTCAGCGTCTCTTCCGGATTAGACATTAAATCTATATCAGCATCCACGACCATGTACTTACCCTTAATACTATCTAATGTCTCCACAATCTTTTGACACTCTTTGAATCCAGATTCCGAAGGATCAAAATACAACGATTCTGCAACTCTATTATTGAGACCTATTCGATAGAAAGATTTCAGCGCGTCGCTTGGATTTCGAACCAGAATGACGTGATTGAAGCTCTGCAGCCATTCATTGGTGCACTTTTCCTTATCAAAATAACAAGAAAGCTCTTTGGATAAAAAATACGACTTTCCTTGCGATGAATAATCTGTCATCATGAGTTCCATTACGGCTAAGTACGAGCAACCGCTCGAAGATACGTTCAATGTCTGCTGTCCATTTTTTATCTTTTCGTAATTTGCGGGCGTATTTTCTTTCAAATACGGCTCAGTTAAAAGTTCATGCATGACCATGATTTTCGGGTGCTGCGCGAAGGCTCGTTCTAACGCAGTAGAGCGTCCTCTAGTAACGCTCCAAACGATGACACGTCCTGTGGCTGAATTCATTTCGCTTGGATTGTACAAAGGATAGGAACCGCCATCCTTACTTCTCCACTTGTGCATACCACTTTCAACGATAAAGACGTCTCTCACACCAAGATTTTCCAGCATAGCTGCGACAAAAGGTGCACTCGAACAAAAATGACCGCCTATAACTGCGCACGGAGCACTCAAATCAACCCCATGATCTTCAAATACTGCAGTGTTATGTTTGTCATCGAACGGTCGTAATCGTGAGTGCGGTACATTTATAGAGTTCGGAATGTGACCGGCTCTGTCGCCACCTCCATCCTTCTCGGCAGCAAGAGTCTTTTCTCGCTGCACTTTACCACGAAAGAAAGCCTTTGAGCGCGTATCGATAACCTGAAGTCGCTGCGTTGTTAAATTTTGCAATAAATCATACAGTGATACTATTCTTTCATCGTATAATATCCCACTGTTCTCGTTCGCCGATTTTGAGGAAGAGGAACTTTTCTTCTCTTCTTTCGACGCCACCTCTCCTCCTCGCTTCTTCAAGAGTACTTTTATGGGCCCTATGTGCCCCAATCTCCTAAGTACATGCGCAACGTAGAATGGAACGTATGTTGATCTCTTTTCTCGACGACGACGATTGTTTCTTCCCCTCTTCGTCTTCATGTCATTGGTATTAGTACTAACATTTTTTATTTTCTCTTGTTCTTCGTCGTCGTCGTCGTCTCTGTAAAAAATAACAAAAGTATCCTTTCGTCGCGTGTGACCAAATATTTTCAACGCGTATGATTTACTTCGCGAAGTGTTCACGTTTATCTCGTCGTTCTCGTAGAGCATTTCGATTAATTCGGGCACGTCAATTATCGTCGCGTTTCTCATCCTCTCATCTTTTTTCCACTCTTGTCCATCGTCCTCGTCGTCGTGGTATTCATAATCATAATCATCGTCGTCCTCTTCTTCGTTTGAGGACGCGTCGTCCCCTTCTTCGTTCGAGGGTAAAAAAGAAGAGTCTTTCTTTTGTACGCAGGCAAAAAAGTACCAACCTCCCACTTCTTCCTCGGGAGACGCGCTGCCATTGGACGCCCCAAGATCGGGTGGGGGTAGGTCGTACGTGACGCTCACGTTCATGTATGTTCGCTCGAGCGAGAACTTCTCCCTTTCTCTCTCTCACCAGGTGTACTTTCGTCCGGCAAATTTGTGGTGACCCCTAATTTAATAATCGTATGGATAGTCGACCCCGAAAGTCACGTGAAAAGTCACGACATGCCATTTAGAGGGTCGCCTAAAATAAACCAGAAAAAAATTCTTTGGCAAAAAAAATATCTAAAAAAGTACTCCCCCTTTACGGGAAACCAAACCTCCTACGAAAAGATCACATCCACATAAATTTTCAAACGCACACGCGCAGCAGACGCGACGTACGAATCCGCATTCGGAACATCTTGGTAGACGAAGGAATATTCGACCAATTGGAATTGTTGCATTTGAACGTTTTTACTGCAACATCGTCTGATTACATTTATTTGCGCATCGTTTGTTTTTTTTTCCGTACGGGAGAATTATTATACTTTTGTCTCACCGAGGGATTTTCCTCCAACCTCCAAACGAAAGAAGAAGAGCGGTGCGCGGGAACCACCAGGGAGTTTTTCGCTTCCTTGGAGATTGTTTAAAGGTACATTCATCTACTCTAAACTATCACTTCTTGTTGTAGGTTGTGAACATTCGAGCAATGATGTCGTCTTTTATACTAACGCGCGGTTTCGCCCTTACAACAATTACATTTTTGATGACTCTTTTGGTGCTTTTGGTGAACTTTCCAGTTGCAAAGGCGGTGCAACCGCCAATTTGCAAACATTTAAAATCAAAGAGGCCGCAGTGCTTCGATGAAACGCATGTTTCCTCCCGGAACTCTGTTCCATCTTTCATCTCAAATTTACTTGGTTTGCGAAATACCATTGTCTTGGAAGTTGTATGGTGGGAGACTCAGGCGATGCAGACGTTCGCGATGGAGATTTTGCTGAGAGAGAAGCTTGGGTACGAAGTCGAGCTCACCGAATATACCGGTTGGTTAGGATGCATTGATTCTTATGCGACGTACGCGGAAGACAACGGATTAGAGGATGGTCCTTACCCGACCGCTCAGCTTCAATACCTCAATCTCATGCTCGGCAAGAAGTCTTTTGATGTTGAACTTTGGATGCAAAGCGGGAAAAAGGGAAGAGATTATGTTACAGATAAGGTAACTATGACCAACCCGGCCAGGGTATCTTTTGATGGCAGTCTTGGTCCGTCTGCTAGAAACGGTTGGTTCATAAATGCGGCAGCGCTCAAAGGTCAATATTTTGATACGCTCTCTCTTATTCAAGCTAACGGTGGTTTTAATACTTCGTCCGCTGTTCATCTTGTACGTCCATCGGAACTGCCCGTTTTCAATGACACGGATGATGTATGGAAGGATGCTCATTGTAACGGCGCAGATCGCAATCCGGCTTTTCAAGGTGGAGTTTTAGACTGCGTTTATTGGACTTGGGAGTCGCCGACGGCTAATTGCTGCACCCGACGCATGAAGGCTGAAGACAATTGCGGAGGTTTGTCCGAGTGCTTTGCGCTCATCGTCGAGAATCCTGGATGGTTACCGCCTACGGAAAAGAACGAAATTCGAGTCATTGCCAGTGCCGCGCCGTTGGAGATTGTTTACGCTGGACCATCAAAGACAAAAGATGTGGTTAAAGTTGCCGAAGATCTGGATAAACCAACAATTTTCTATTGGTGGGAACCAGATCTTTATATTGAGCCGTACGTGAATAATGCTGGCATAATCTCGGATTATCGTTTCGCGCGGATAAGCATGCTTGATGAGATGTTCTGCGCGAATAACCAGTTTGTTGAAGCGGATTTAAGATCTTCTTACTCTTCGGCTTTTTCAGCGAATCACACCAGCGCGCCGTGTGATTTTGCAAAAGATATTCTCGAAAAGGCTTCGTATTTGCCAGACCGATTATACTTCCAGGATGCATTTTATTTATTTTCAAAGTACAAAGTTACTTTTGAAGAATCATGGAATTTGGTGAACCAAACCAAAAATACTTCTTTAATCGCGAAGAGAGACGAAATTTGGACCCAGTGGGAAGGTGCCGGCGAAGATGATAGGATCAACTACAACAATTCTTTATTGTATTCTCTCGGAGCATGCGAATGGTTAAAACAAAACGAACACTTGTGGGAACCACATATCCAGCCGAACAAGTATATATTTAATGACATCAAGATCATTTTTATTTCCTTGGCCTGTTTTACAGCATATACGATTTTTCAGATGGCATTGATTTACCGCCGAGGTGCTTACTACGACGTGGAGGTTAAGAGATCTCTCGAAGTTTTGGAAGCGCACAATGCAGAGCCTTTTACTGCCGGAAAATCGAAGCTTTTGGATGTTGTCGATTTGAACAGAAAACCGATGGTGTCAAAATCTTCGGCTCGCGTAAACTTCATCGTGAAGGAAATCTCGTGTCGTTCGGACGAAAAGTACGTCGAGTTTTCAGTTGAAAGTAACAATCGTCTTGAAAATGTTTACTTGACGTGCAAACCTGGGCCTCATCGATCTGAGGTTCCAGATACGTGGGGTATAGTGCCTCACGCTAAACTCAACAAAGATTTTGGGCTCCCACATATGATGGAAGATCAGAAGTCATCAGTTACCAAAGTCGACGATTATACTGTTAAGCTCGCGGTATCTGCGGGAATTACAAAGTTGAGAGTACCAATCTTGAATAAAAGCAAGCAGTTCTCGCCGGTAAAGACGTTCCACTTTACACTCCAACCGGGGGGAGTGTTTGGGGACTCGGGCGAACTTACGAAAGTTGAAAGCATGACATCGAAATCGTTGAAGGACACGGATGCTTCGACGTTCTCGTCTTCGATTTCTGTTTTGACGATAAATATATATCCTCATAAGCCATTTATGGATGGTTCTTCTTCAACTGGCTTGACTGTGGGAGGCAAAAGCGCATTCTGGGTGTATAGATCTCTCTTCGTATTGATAAAAAATTGTTTAACTATTGATTACATTGCAAGTATGCAGTGGAAATTTCAATTAAAGCAAGCGAGTGTTGCGCTCTTGGAAACATTTCTGTGGAGTAATCTCTTTCAACTCTTGCTCGATGAAGGTTTGATTCTTAAAAAGGCAGATTATTGCATATTTATTGGATTAGCGTTCGCGTTTATTGAGGTTTACAAATTCCACGTTGGTTTGCATTATTTTAATGGAGCTTATATGATCAAAACGCACTTTGAGCAACTGTTGCTGCTTAAATACAACCTTTTGTCCACAGGTGATTTGACTCATATCAACGATTCGGAACCATATTTTCGAGTGACCGTTTTCACCGACTGCGAAGCCATTCGCGAAGAATTTTGGAAGCCGTTGAATGAAATACTTGAACAAATGTATAGAATGATCGGCGCTTCTGCATTTCTCGCCTATTTATTCCGCGAGAATATGAGCATGCTTTTTATGGAGCTTATTTATGGGATCCCCTACGGCTTCTTGGGACTCTCCACCATTTTCTTGGTTTTCAGATGTGCCCGGGGCTTGAAAATCGGCTTGGATGAGGACAAGCTCGAAGTAATAGTGTACTCTGGTGCACATGTCATTCTGCATAACTCTCTTTTAGTGCGAGAGTTAAAAAGTATTGTTGACTTTTGTGCACTCCAGTACGACAGACTTTGGTTCCAGTTGAATGGCGGCATCTTTGAACGTTGGTACCATCTCTATTACAACACCTGGATAATGCAAGCATTGCTGGTTGTCGTTACTGCCATCTTTTACGCGTTACCGACGAAATTTTTGAAAGACTACGATGGTGATGAAGGAAAGGTTAGCGTTGGTGAATATCTAGTTTCATTGACTGCCATGATTCAACTTTTGACCGGTTGCGTTCAGATCTTTGTTTGCAGTTCTTCTGTTCTTGAAGTTTTGTCTAAAGTCGAGCACATCGCGGAACTTATGAATTTTCAAAGTTCGGAAGAGAAGAGAATAAGTAATATACCACTGAATAAAGATGGTATCCGCGATCACGAAGGATCTTGTGTTACTTTTTCGGATGATATGCCTCTCTTAGAGTTTGAAAATGT
The DNA here is from genome assembly GCA_002693325.1 of Gemmatimonadota bacterium. Lineage (GTDB taxonomy): Bacteria > Latescibacterota > UBA2968 > UBA8231 > UBA8231. The sequence goes on from NZPK01000166.1 coordinate 7,093, forward strand.
GTCCGTCTCGCACGTGTCTAGAAATATCTTCGAAAATTGCTCTCTGGTGGACCGATCTTTCAACAAATTCAGTAAGGGAGTTCAAGCGGGGGGTATAATTGGGGTTCCCAGGAATTCCGATGGATCGTCCAGGACTCTATTGAGTCTCTTGATGAAAGAGGAAATTTCAACTACAGGTAAAGTTGGAATTTCACCCACGCTTTTCTCCTCTCGGGTGAATTCCGAACAGGGCGCTTTTGTGGAATCTGCAAGTTTGCGATCTAACATGATACTAAACGCTGAATCTCGCGTAAGAGATTTAGCCGAACATTCAGAAGAAAACGCCCTGTTTTTGAATCAACTTCGAAGTTATGATTCTCGAAGACTTTGGGAAGTTTGCAAATTTGTTGGTCTGAGTTCAATCGTCATTGGACGCATATACGAACCAAACTGGTACGACGTTTCTCTTCATTCGATCCTAGCTTTGTTGGATCAAAATGATCTTATCAAAATTAGGCTTGTGCGAGCACTGCTTGCACTCCCTGAAGTGCTCATTTTGGATGAAGTCGGCGATAACATGTCTGTTCAAGACTTGAACGAAATCTTCAAAGTATTCAATGCGTTTTTGGAGTATAAGATTCCTGGAGTTGATGATACTAAAACGTGCAAGCTGCTCCGAGAGATTAAAAAGATACCGCGCACGATCATATGGTCTGGATTTAAGCGAACATTGCAACCATACCTGGACTCGAAGAACGTCATGCTCGTTGTCAAGGACTCGTCGAAGGTTATGTTCACATCGCCCGATGGTGCATGGTAAAATCGGGTGTGACGACGACGACGACGACACATTTTATCATTGTTGTCCATACCTAAGCTTTTTATTTATAATGTACATATGTACTAGTATGTCCCTATAGGATTTTGTTATTTATGAAAATATTCCGGTGACGCAAAACTCTCTGCTCGTAAATTTTCTATTCTTCCAATTGGAGGTCAAAAACTAAGTGAATCGACCATGGCATTTCTTGAATTCCGGAGAGCACTAAAAAAAATAAGTCGATAACAAACTCTCTCCATTATCAGTCCGCATAATTTACGATAGCCAAACACCGCATGTCTCCTCCTCCCCCTACGTCTCCTCGTAGTTGTAGTCGTACTCATTCTGCCTTTAGGAAAGGTGACGATGCAGAGAAAAAAAGAATCGTCATCATCGGCGCTGGACTCTCGTCTTTAGCTCTGGTGAACGTCTTACAAAACGACTCTAAAAGGATTTCTGAGATAATCATTCTCGAAGCCAAAAATGATATCGGCGGCACGTGGAATCCTAACCAGTGTTACCATAATCTCCAGACGCATGGCGTAAGAGCGGGTTTTGATTTACTTCCGTGGGACCGCTTCGATTCACCTTATGATCACGCACACCATAGAGACGTGCATAGCGCGATGAAAAACTTCTTTCAAAAAGATTCCATTCCTATTTTCTCTTCCTTTTTTGTCGAAGAAGAAGAGAGTACTCACTATAAGAGAAAAGATGACGAAGTACCATCATCACCGCCCTCACTGCCGTCAAAACCATTGGGTAGTCATAACGACGAGAAGAAAAATGTTGAAACCAAAGTGTATCTGTCCACGCGCGTGAAATCTATGGAATGGCAAAAAACGTCTTCCTCGTCCTCCTCACGCGTGAAACTCAACATCTTCTCAGATGGAGAAGAACAAACACGAGAACTCTTTGCAGACTTTGTGATATACACTGGAACGACACATCAACCAAAAGTACCCGAATTTAACCAAGGTAAGGACAAATACACGGGTGAGATTCTCGCAGCAGCTGACGTAGATTCGAATAAGTTCGAGGAGATTCTTGAGCGAAAGCTAAAGGTTGTCATTCTCGGTGGCTCCAAAGCCGCCATGGACACGGTTTGGAATTTCAATCAGCGCGGGTACACATCTTTAGTATGGATGTTTAGAAGAACGTACTGGGGAACAAATTTTGCGTATTTTCAAAGTTCATTTATGAATAAAACGTCTTTGTTTGCTCGATGGCGAAAGATTCTTCAATATTTGTTTATGAAAGTTCGATTGGATTTTGACTCGTCACAATCGAGTTGGATCTCGCGAGCAGGTTTGTTTATTCTCGCAAAAGTTGGTTATATTCTGAATCCTTTCGATGCGACAACGTATGATCTTGGCAATTTTCACGGCGCAATTATTGAACCAGAGCGAATGCAACCGTACCGCAACACTCCGAATCTGCGTGGAGAGATTGATTATGTAGAAGGCAAAAAGTTATACACCACAAAAGGGTTAGGGGTTCATGCAGATGTCATCATTTGTTGCACTGGATACGATAATCCTAAAGTTCCGATTCTGTTGCCGAACGGTTCGAAGCTTTTAGCGCACGAGGAATCTGGAGACAAGTTTTGGAAAGGTATGGTGGCGCCGAGCGTTCCTCACGTACTCTTTATGAACACTTTTTCCTTGGGAAATATTTTACACGATGCCACGACGGTTGGTTGTTGGCTTCGCGCGTGCTATTTTCCTCAACTCTTTGACAGTCCGATCGAGTCAACAATATCTATCATCCAGAAAGGATTAGACGATCAAAACGAAGAGATGAAAAGGACAAAATGTCGCTCGTACGATTTATGGAACTCGTTCGACCGACCGGTTCAATACATGTATTATTGCGGAAGAACATTTGAAAAGGAAATTTATGAGACAGATTTATTAGCCTGCTCGGGGAAACGTAGGGGATTTTCTTCCGTTTCTTCGCCCATTCGAAGATGGTTGTATAGCTGGAGTTGCGCCAGCTTTCTTTTGGCAGATGACACAAATGTAAATTAGCGCACACATGTGCGTCACTGTGTAAAAATTTTCTATCTTCTAAATTTATTTACATATACTCTGTTCTCGTGACTTCTCCTCTAGACCGCCTCGAACCTCTATAAAATTTCCTCAATCATCTTCGTTCTTCGGTTTGTTCATCTTCCTTCGAACGATATGTTGATCTGAGATGACCTGCAGCATAGTTCAGTCCAGAGAGTACACTGACACCAATTAATGCTCCACTGCCGAGGATAAAAATGCCAGAAATGCGAAATAAGCTGACTTGATATTTCGATTTTGGACTTTCCATTTTAATTACGGACGTGCATTTTTTATTCGCGTAAGAAGCCGTGATGTAATCGAGCGTTCCATCGGATTCCATGGTCATCAAGAGAGAGTCAAAAATCGAATTTAAATCCGAAAGGTAATTATCGTAGCTCGTTATGAATCCTCCTCCAGTTGGTATGGCCACACCGGTGACGACGACATCGCAGAGATCTGAGTTCTGTGCCACGGTCAACGCATCCGGTGCGGAGAGAATAAAAGCCACGGAGTTGTATTTATCGAGCAAAGCTCTAAAATCGGTGGTTTGTAAGATTTCGCCCCTGGGCACATCTTCGGCGATGAGCCATGGGTTTTGCGCCAAAATCCGCGACTTGAGTGGATCACCGGTAAACATTATCGCTCTACCACCAGCGGCACGCAACTCGCTCATCGTTTTGATTGTACCCGAAGTATTCGCGTCCTCGATGAGAATAGAAGTCAAACTCGCGCCGTACAGCGCGACAACTATTAAACGTAGAAAACCGTAGGATCCTTGAACGAGTTGACCTATGTGTGTGCCTGGATCGCGAGTATCACCCCCACACGTAAAACGACACCAAGTGTTCCACATTGAGCGGCACAACTCGTCTTTCAAATTCATCCGCTTTGAAGCGTCGTGGGATTTGTGCTCGATGAATACGAGAGCGGTTGAAACCAAAAGAAACGACGCGAATAACACCAGCCAAATGTACGACTGAAATGGAGAAAAGAGCATGAGCAGCGAAAAGTTAGTTTTCCCTGTAGTTTCGAGCACTGTGAGCATGCGAGTGACGTCCGTGTGATAATATCCGCACGAGATGCCAATAGAACGTCTTCTTGCCGTATCCGACCACCACTGTCCGCTCACGTCAAAGTCGCGAGTGAAGTTCAAGGCCATTTGCTCGTACGTTTCCCCTCTCGTAGAATCCACGTCCCCAAATATCGTCCAATTCGTTTTAAAGTTTCCAATCGAAGCCATCTTCTCGAAAACGTCAAAGTTATACCCGGACAAGCGACTTCCGCAATCCGTGCAATACACATCCGGATAGTCTCGCGTACGCGTCGGTGCCGCTTCGCCTTCGATGGAGACATACCCAGGATCCCAAATAGCTGCCACGCTGAGCGTTAAACCTTCTAATCTCGAGTTGAAAAGTGCATTTGATGTGCCGTTGACGTTGTCTAATAAGTTCAAAGCGCACACATCCAATCGAGCGTCCGTACTCGTACTCGTAGTTCCTTCTCCTCTCACTTCCAGAGGAGTGCGTGCTTGAAACATCAAAAGCAACACAGCGCGAGCAAAAAACCGCCACGAGCTTCCTTTTTTTTCCAAAGAATTTTTACGAGGAGACCACCACCACCGCGCCATTCTCTTCTCTCCTTCTGTTCCTCTGTGCTCGGCATCTTTTCTGGCGTCGTCGCGCGGGGAATGCATCATTTTTTTTTTCGTTCGCACGCAGCGCATACGCGCAACGCCCGCGTGCAAAAGTGCGCGCCACTCGCTCGTTTTTTTTACTCAAAAGGATGAGTCGTGTTCTCGTTGAACTTATTTATGGAGAAAAAAAAAAGAATTACACCTGTACGTTGGTATGGTACCACCACCGGTACGGGTTTAGGGTTTGGTACCGTTTTGAGGGATTATTTTAATTTTTTCCGTACCATCAGCGTCAGCTTTCGACTTGTCAAATGCACGTTTTGTTAACAGGCGCGACGCGCATGAGAGGTTATCGCGCGAACATCTATGCGTTGTATAACCTTTTATTCATCACGTTGGTTCTTTTTGCTGCTTTGATTTGCGCCGAACAACCGAAAACTTGCAGACATCTTATCACAAAGCGGCCGCAATGTTTCGATGAAGCGTACGTTTCCGGGAGAAATTCTGTCCCCAACAGCTTATTCAATTTACTTGGTTTGAGAAACAAGATTAATATGGAAGTCGCAGGTTGGCAATCTCAAGCATTGCTCACGTTTGCTTTCGAAATTTTACTCAGAGAAAAGCTCGGATACGAAGTCGACTTGTTGAGTTATGATCAAAGGACTCTCTGTATTATGCCGGACACTTTTGCACAAGATCATGGATTCAATGATTTTGGTAGTGACGCTGGGAATTGGACCTCGCCATCAGAAGCTCAATATCTATTGCTGTCGCTGGGGAAAAAAACATTTGATGTCGAACTCTGGCCTACACTTGCTTCACCTGCTAGGCGATATATACTCAATCGTGTAGATATAAAGAATCCAGCGAAAGTTGGATTTGACGGATTGCTTGGGCCTATGGCACGCAGTGGTTGGTTCATAAACTCTCAAGCGTTACAGGGATTGAATTTTGATACGCTATCGCTCATCGAGGCGAACGGTGGGTTCAATACGTCCTCGCCGGTCCACCTTATGCTTTCCTCTGATTTTCCTGTATACAACGATATCTTTTGGGACCCAAACAATTACTCAGAACTTTCTTTTAGATGGAGATTCTGTTCTGGTAACGAAATTGTGTTTTTACCTGAGCACCAAGGTGGTGGAGTTTTAGATTGTGCATTATGGAGCTGGGCTCCAACGAATTCAACATGTTGCACTCGAAGCATGATGAATGCATCCAGTTGTAACGGTCTTCATGAATGCTTTGCCATTTTGTTTGATACTCCCGGTCATGTTTTTATGAACAGAAATTCTCTTCGCATAGCTGCTAGCAACGCACCCATCGAAGCTATCTTCACGGGGTTGGGAATGACACCGTACGTCGTTGAAAATGCCATAGCTGTGAGTAAACCAACAATTTTCTATCATTGGGAACCGGACCTATTAATTGAACCGCATGTAAACGATGCTGGTGAAATTATTGATTATAAATTTTCAAGGGTCAACATGCTCGATGATGCGTATTGTGCAAACGAGATTTTTTATGAGTCAAAAGAGCGCTCGTCATACACCACTGCTTTCCCCGATAATGGGTTGAGGTCCGTGTGTGACTATCCAAGCGACATGCTCGAGAAAGCTTCATATTTGCCCGATAAATTATACTTTCAAGATGCGTTTCATCTATTCTCAAAGTTCAAAGTGAATTTTGAACAGTCGTGGAATTTAATCAATCAAACTAGAAACGCTTCGTTGATAGCTCAGAGAGATTCGATATCGAATGAATGGGACTTTAATCGCACTGGCCTGTTTGGAGGTCTCTTGGGAATCTTTTCGGATAATAAAAATACAACAGAAGATGAACGAATTGATCTCCACACTTCTTTATTATATTCCCTCAGTGCGTGTGAGTGGTTAAAGCAGAACCCAAACTTATGGGAAGAATACATTGTGCCAAACGTGTACTTTTATGAACATATAAAAGTTTTGACGATTTGCATTTCAATTTTTTTTGTTTATGCATTTAGTCAATTCATATGGCTTCATCGCAGAGGTGGTCCAGAGTATGACATCGAAGTTACGAAGGCACTCGAAATTTTAGAGGCCATGCAGTCGGACTGCTATTCCGCTGGGAAAAGGAAAATACTTGATGCCGTCGATATGTTGAATAAGCCGGTAAAGTCATCTTCCACTGATCATGTGAGCTTTATCGTGAAGCAAATTTCTTGTCGTAAAGATGAGGATTTTGTTGAATTTTCAATCAATAGCTCGAGCAGATATCGAGATGTTTATTTGGTCTGTAAACCTGGTCCTTACCGATCTGAAGTCCCGGAAACGTGTGGAAAATTGCCACACGCTAAAATTCACAAAGATTATTCTCTCCCCTATGTTGTNGAACAGAAAGNGCCTCTCTCNATTGTNAATACTCANACAGTAANGATTTCTTCGCTGGNTGCAGGCGTCACAAAACTAAGATTACCGATACTTAGAAAGAATTACGAGTACAGTCCGGTTCGGATGCTTCATATTGAACTTCAGCCGGGGTGCTTACATGAGGATACAGATTCATTGGCATTTTCATCATCACTTCCTGTTTTGGAAGTCTACATTTATTCTGATCGGCCCTTCATGCAGGGCTCAGGTTCTGTTGGCTTAAATCAAGAGGGGAAAAGTTTTTTGTGGCCGTTAAACTCAATTTTCGTTTTGATAAAAAATTGTTTGTATATTGACGTTGTCGCGTCACGCCAGTGGAAATACCAGCTCATGCAACTCAGTATTGCTCTATTGGAAACATTTTGGTGGTCACACCTATTCCAAGAGTTAATCGACAAAGGTTTAATTCTGAAAAGAACCGATTTCTGTATTTGGGCAGGTCTGTGGTTTATATTTATCGGGTTATTTAAATTCCATTGCGGTTTGCATTATTTCAGTGGATCATTTAAAGTCAGGACATACTTTCAACAACTTCTATTTCTGAAGAGTAGTCTATTATCGAGCAGTGACTGGACACAATTTAAAGACTCTGAATCATATTTTCGAGCAACAATTTTTAATGAATGTGAAGGTATTCAAGAAAAGTTCTGGAAACCCCTGAATGAGATCCTTATGCAAATATTCAGAATAATTGGCGCTTCAACATTTCTCTGGTTTATGTTCAAGGATGAACTTGGAACGCTTTTTGTTAAGCTTATCTACATAGCTCCATTCAGCTTCCTCGGATTCTCAATCATTTTCTTATTATTCAGGTGTACCCGTATTTTAAAGATTGGTTATGATGAGGATAAATTTGAAATATCTATGTATTCCAGTGCTCAAATCATCCTGCGCAGCAATATTCTTTTGCGGGAAGTTAAGTCTGCGGTGGATTTTTGTTCACTTCAGTATGATAAACTCTGGTCCCAATTGCATGGAGGTTTGTTCGAGCAATGGTACTTCATGTACTACAATTTCAATTCTATGCAAATTTGTCAAGTGGTCATAGTTGCAATATTTTACGCTTTACCGAATAAATTTTTGAAAGATTACGATGGTGATGCAGGAAAAGTGACTGTTGGTCAATTTTTGGTTTCTATGTCTGCTCTGATCCAGGTTTTGATGTCGTGTGTAGAGATTTCTGTACTCAGCTCAACTGTTCTCGAAGTTTTATCAAAAGTTGAGCACATTTCCGAGCTTTTGAACTTTAAAACATCAGAGGAGCTCAGAATTGAAAACAAACCTCTTGATGAGAGCGGGATGCGCAATCACGAAGGCACGGAAGTCGTACAAGAAACAAAATCGAAGGGTGATGACTATCTTTTTGAATTTGATGATGTGACGCTCGATTACCCTCCAAGAAATGTCTTCAAGAAATGCTCTATGGAAGATCGTTCATCCAGAAGAGTCACTCGAATTTCGCAGGGCGGTATTGTTGGCATTCTCCGAAGCTCCGACGGTTCTGCGAAGGCTTTCTTTAACGTGTTATGTAGAGAAGACGTCCCCTTGCACGGTAAATGTGGATTTGCTCCCAAGCTTTATTTTGCTCGAGTGAACTCTTATACTGGTGCGTTTCTGGAGTCTGCGACTTTGCGCTCGAATCTTCTCATAACTGCTGAGAACCGCTTGAAATCTTTGGCTAGGCACAGTCCAGCTTCGTTTGCGTTTCTGGATCAGATCAGAGGTTATACTTCTCACGTAATTTGGGACGTTTGTAAGTCTGTTGGGTTGAGTGTGGCTATCATTGGAGAGAGACACAATCCAGATTGGTCCACCCGTCGTCTTGATGAGGATCTCAAACTTATGGATGATGTGGATCTCACTAAGCTACGACTCGTTCGGGCACTGCTCGCGCTTCCGGATGTACTCGTCATGGACGAGTTTGGTGACGACATGACAACTGAAGATTTGAACGACGTCGTCAAAGTACTCCGCCAGTACTTGGAATTCAAGTTACCAGGCATCGACGAAACAAGCGGTTCTGCGCTCCTCAAGGCCAAATCGGGCATCCGTACAATTCTTTGGTCGGGCCACGAGCGCACTTTAAGACCACACTTGGATCCGAAGAACCGTGTCCTTTCTCTCCAAAGCGTCTCTAAGATCGCTGTTGATAGCGCTTGGTAACTGAAGGTTTTGAATGCTTTGCTTCCTTGCTGTTCCTTGCGAATGAATTCCTTTATTTATATTTTCCTTTATTTATATTTTGTTACACATTTGCTCTATTTAATGTCAATTTGAGTATCTTTATCCGTTCCCTTCTCTCTGTGTGTATGTTTTATAGTTATGAATGAATTTGCCGTGGCGACGAGCATCTTTTTTTGCGTGGGGG
>NZPK01000135.1 GCA_002693325.1 Gemmatimonadota bacterium
CGACGGTATTCTGCTAACCAAAATGGATAGCGATGCTCGTGGCGGTGCTGCTTTGTCAATGCGCGAGGTAACAGGTGCTCCAATAAAATTCATTGGAACTGGGGAAAAAGTAGAAGACATTGAGCCATTCCATCCTGATAGAATGGCGTCAAGAATCCTCGGAATGGGAGACGTTTTATCTCTCATTGAGAAAGCCGAAGCAGCCTTTGAGCGTGACAAAGCAAGTAAAATGGAAGAACGCCTGAGAAAGGCTACATTTACCTTCGAGGACTTTCTTGACCAATTGCAGGCTGTTAAAAAAATGGGGCCTTTAGACCAACTCCTTGGAATGATTCCAGGAGCCAGCAATGCTATGAAGGGTATGCAGATCGACGATAACGCATTTAGTAGGGTCGAGGCTATTATCAGGTCAATGACCAATTTAGAGCGCCAACGCCCCCAGATTCTTAATGGTAGTCGAAGAAAACGTATTGCACTCGGAAGTGGTACTACTATCCAGGACGTAAATAAATTGATGAAACAGTTCCAACAAATGCAGAAAATGATGAAACAAATGGGAAGAAAAAACAGTAATAAATTTGGAAAACGACTCAGTATGCCTCTAGTGGGCTGAACATTAACAAGGAGATTATCTCGTTGGTTAAACTTCGTCTCAAGAGATTGGGAAAAAAGAAACAGCCCTTCTATCGGATAGTGGCTATTCATAGCACGCTAAGCCGCCAAGGAAGAGCACTGGACCAGATTGGGACTTACAACCCCCAGCACTCGGCAGTAAATATAAATGAGGAGAGTGCTATACAATGGCTGAACCGCGGTGCAGTAATGACCGAAACCGTGGAAGCTTTGTTCCGCAGTCAAGGTGTTCTTGCAAAATGGAAAGGGTTTGAAGGGGTTGAGCGTAAGAATGCTCTTACCAAAGATAAGCCTAAAAGACGTCGGAAACTTAGCGGTATTTCAGTTACTTCTGCAACGGAGCAAAATACCGAAGATAAAACTTCCGAAGACGATGGAACTCAACCAGAAGAAACAACTGAAGAATAGACTAAACGTTACAGATTGAAACTTATTTTTGCAAAACCGTGTCTCGATTGCCCATATAAGGCGAACAAAAGGCGTGAAAGGTTGGGTCTGTGCAGATCCATTAACCGATAATTTAGATAGATTTTGCTCGGTGGAATCTGTTGTAATTCAAAAGGAAGGATCGCCTGACCAGACGGTTACTCTTGAAAAGTGGCAGCAGGAAAAGTCAACTCTACTCTTGAAGTTTGTCGAAGTTGACTCTCCTGAAATTGCTTCAGTATCTTTAGTCAAAGGTTATGTTACCGTTTCGAAAGACGAAGTCCCTATACTGCCATTAGGCACCCATTATATATTCGACATAGTGGGTTGTAAAGTAGAAGACACTACAGGCGCTTTGTTAGGTGAAGTTAGCGATGTGATGAGTTTACCGTCGAATGACATTTTTGTAGTAAATGGTCCTCATGGAGAGATCCTCGTACCAGCAGTTAAGGATATTGTTTTAGAAATAAACACAACCGATCGTCACATTTTAGTTTGTGGCGTTGAAGAATTAATGTTGTAAATTGGATATAAATATAGTTACGCTATTTCCTGACTTTTTCCGTTCACCGCTAAAATCCAGTATTTTAGCAAGAGCCATTAGTCGTGATTTGGTCAGGGTAAATACTTTTGACCCACGTGAGTTTGCCTTAGGCAAACACAGAAACGTGGATGACGAGCCCTATGGCGGTGGAGGGGGAATGGTGTTTAAACCCGAACCATTCTTTCGCATGTGGGAATCTATGAAGTTTAAAGAAGCCCATTGTGTTTACCTTACTGCTGATGGAACTAAACTTGATCACCAGCTGTGCATCGAGCTTTCTCGGAGGTCAAACTTAGTCTTACTTTGTGGACATTACAAAGGAATCGATCAAAGGATTCGAGAAGACTTAATTGACCAAGAAGTATCCGTTGGCGATTTCGTTTTAACTGGAGGAGAACCAGCAGCAATACTTACTATTGATGCAATAGTGAGACTTCTGCCCGGTGTACTAGGTAATTTCTGTTCAGCATTGGAAGATTCTTTTCAGGAAGGTCTTTTGGATTGCCCATGGTACACAAGACCAGAGGAATACAATGGAAAAAGAGTCCCAGAAGTACTCCAAAATGGCGACCATAGGCAAACCGAGAAGTGGCGAAGATTGGAATCTTTGAAAAAAACTTTTCTTCGTCGTCCAGATCTACTTGAAAAGGTNGAGCTGGATCCCGAAGAATTGAAGCTAATTTCACAATGGAAACGAGAGGAAGCTTTTAAAAATTCCTCAAGGTTAAATAAAGGAACATAAATAATGGATGCTACTATTTTACGCGAGTTAACTTCAGATCAAACAAAAACAAATATCCCCGACTTTTCCGCTGGCGATACNCTTAGAGTACACGTCCGTGTGGTCGAAGGCGATAAAGAACGTGTTCAGGTTTTTGAAGGAATCGTATTACAACGAAAAGGGGCTGGAATCCACGAGACCATCACCGTAAGAAAAATAACCCAAGGAGTATCAACGGAACGAATCTTCCCAATACACTCACCAAGAATTGCTCAAATCGAGTGTACGCGTAGAGGCCGTGTTAGAAGGGCTCGTCTTACGTATATGCGCAATCGTAAAGGCCGAGCCGCTCGAATTAGAGAGAAACGCTAAACCAATGTCTCCAGAAAATACAATCCGTTGGGAACGAAAAAACTGGTATATTTTTGCCAGTGGACTTTTTGCCATATGCACTGGCTACATAGCACTTCGCGTGCCACCAGCAGAAGGTTTTCTATCGTTAACCTTGGCACCGATACTTCTCATAACCGGTTATTGCATCTTGATTCCCTGGGCAATACTACACCGTCCAAGCCCTGCCACACCTCAGCCCGATAAAGTGTAATATATCAGAATTCGATTCGACTGAGGAGTTAAATATGGCCGATATGTTAGAGTATCCCGCAGAGTTATACAGATCAAAAAACAAACCAACATACGTTGAAAGTATCGATTTGGTAACTGAGAAAGATATCACGTTTTTTGATAGAAACGGCTATTTAGCGATACAAAAAGTTTTTGATCACCATGAAATTTCCGTAGCAAAATCTGAAATCCAACGCCTCATATCTGGTGATAGTAACGATTTTGATGGGATACAGTATGAAAATCCCAATACAACCTCCGATAATATGAAAAATGTCAGAAAAATTATGGGCTTTGTAAATCACTCTCCCCACCTTTATAAAATGGCGAACAACCCAACCCTCATAGACTTAATTATCAGATTGTCGCATAATTCATCTCCAATACTATTCCAAGACATGGCATTACTAAAAGGCCCCGGTGGCCGCGAGAAACCCTGGCACCAAGACGCTGCATACTTCGACTTGCCTATAGATACCGTTGTTATCGGAGTCTGGATCGCCTTAGATCCCGCCACAGAAGAAAATGGTTGCTTACATATAATTCCAAAAACACACAAAAAGGGACCCGCCGAACATTTTCAGATCCGAGATTGGCAACTATGTGACACCGAGATTCTTGCCGGTCTTGACGTAGCTGTACCTCTTGAACCTGGAGGCTGCCTACTTTGGCATGGATTATTACACCATGGAAGTCCTAAAAATAAAACCCAAGAGACGCGTCAAGCTTTACAATACCATTACAGACCCAAATCATGCAAACAAACTTCAGCTGATGAGCGACTAAAACATTTTGGCGGATCTGTTCGTGGAGCCACTTGTTAAAAATCCTATAAATAAACATTAATATGTCTGCCACTTACTTGCTCAGCGGCTATAATTGCAGCTTCTTTCGCAGACTCTTCTAACTGCTTGCCCATACAAACTCGTGCTACAAGATATGCGGAAAAAAAAACATCCCCTGCTCCCGTAGTATCTGAGATATTCTCTACTATCTTAGCAGAAAAATTAACTTTACTAGCATCCGCAGACCAAATAATTCCTCCTCGACAACTAGATGTTATTATAATTTCTTTTAGCTCATATTTCTCAATTATATCGATTTCATTCAATTTTGTTACTGATTTTAAGAGCCTAATTTCTTCTGAAGAAACTTTCAGCCAGTCCGTTGCAAATAATAACTCATCTATGTTCTTACTTACCTCCCCTTCTATCCAACCATTTTGTTCACCTCTTAAAAGGCCCTGAGCATCAGTAGCAACCAAACATTGGGAATGCCCTAAAAAAGAAAAAACATCCTTTGAAATATCCCGTGGATGTAAAGGACCAAGTAACACANAATCAGGACAAACCTCATCTATNGCTTTTTCTACTATGTCCAAANCAATAGTATCTGCACTAGCTAGCATCTTTTGTCTTCTGTTGTTTCCATCCAGATAATTATGAAAACTTGTAGTATCTCGACTGTAACCAATAAATAGTCCTATTGAATTTTCACGTATAATCCGTAATAACTTTCTATCTTCATCCCTAATTCTCGTACAAACCGCAACACTCTGCCCGAGCTGTTTTAATGTTAACCCCCCATACATAGGAACACCACCTAATTTGTCTATGGACTGACCCAAGGAGAAAATCTTATCTTTTGTTATAGATCCAATTACTAACCAGTCGATTTTAAAACTTTTCATAATTTTCACTATAACGTAGGACTGCTCCTAAATATAAAATTCACCTTAAAGATATTTTGTCTAATCATCTCTCTATCCTCTTCTACAAATTGGCCAACTCATAATTATATAGTACAATTGGATAATATTTATCGTTAAAACCTAAATGACCCAAAGATAACGTCTATAGATATTTTAGGAGTATAAAATTTTGGAAAATTGGAAATATTATGAAGAATTGAAACCTGACGAGCTAGAAGAAGCGATAAGCAAAAATCCAATCGCCTACTGGCCTCTGGGACTAATTGAACATCATGGATGGCACCTACCTATTGGTTTTGATGGAATTAAAGCCAAGGAGTTTTGTAAAAGATTGGCCAAAAAAAATGGCGGTCTAATCTTACCAACTATGTGGTGGGGTGGCGGAGGTGGCCACGACGTGTTCAAATGGACGCACTATCAAGATCTAACAGCAACAAAAAACATACTTGAAACAACCTCAAGACAAATATTAGACTACGGCATCAAAATCCTGATCCTTTTTGCTGGCCACTACCCTTGGCAGAAATTACTTGATGATGTAGTCGCACCACTTAAGCATGATTACCCACAAACATTAATATTGGCGGGGACAGAAATAAGTATATGCGAATACGACTCCGAACTTACGGGAGACCATGCTGCCAAAGAAGAGACATCTTGGGGATTAAGTTTATTCCCGAATCGCATTGACCTAAGTCAACTTAACAGAAAGACTAACATTAACGTTTGGCCCCCTCAAGGGCCTCCAACCAGAGATATCCAACACCCCAAAGTCAACTATGATCCGACCAGTCCTTTATTTGCCCAAATGGGAGAAGACGCTAGATCTGCAACAGCCGAACATGGCAACAAAGTAATCAATCTAGTTGTTGAGAAATTAACACAAAAAATACAGTTATTTTCACAAAATAATTTTGATCACTCTAACAATAGAACTGATTAACTAAGGCGTCTACTTATGAAAAATAATAACTTACAAAATATTAGTGTTATAGGAGCCGGCTTTTTAGGTACTCAAATCGGTTTGCAATGTGCGGCTCATGGACTATCAGTTTCTTTAGTAGATACAAGCGAGAAAGCTCTGAGACATTCGGAAAAAATTGTTGAGATCGAGTTGCAACGACGGATTTCGGAAGGTATTATTGACCATAATCAACAACAGGCAATATTATCACGAATTAATTATACTCCAGACTTGAAAAAAGGCGTTTTGAATGCACAATTAATTATTGAAGCAGTACCCGAAAACATAAACTTAAAACGAGATATATTTACTCAATTAGACCAACTCACCTCGCCTTCGGTAATACTAGCAACAAATAGTTCATCAATAAAAATTTCATCTATAGAGACTGCAACAAAAAGACCGGAAAACGTATTAAACATGCATTTTTATGGTATGATTTGGCAACGACCCATGGTCGAACTGATGCGGGGCACATGCACGTCAAAAGATACTATAAGCAAAGTATACCANTTAGCTCAACAAATCGAGGTAACACCTTTAGTTGTCGACTCAGAGAGTACGGGCTTTATCTTCAATCGAATTTGGAGGGCTATAAAACGAGAATCTCTCCATTTAGTTAACGACGGAGTCACTTCCTTCGAAAATGTTGATAGAGCNTGGATGATTTTCACCGGCATGAATATGGGACCCTTTGCACTTATGGATCGTATTGGACTAGATGTTATCCAAGACATTGAGAATGTATATTTTAGCCAATCAAATGAAGAGCGCGATGCCCCTCCACCCTTACTCACTGAACTAGTGCAGCGCGGAGACTTAGGTCGTAAAACTGGAAAAGGGTTCTATTCGTATCCNAANCCAACATTCGAAGACCCTGATTGGATCAAGGGCACAAATTNGTNCTTTAAAGCGGATAGTATTCCAAAAAGCTAAGAATTCATTGAGTTGCGAACAAAGTTCGTAACGAAACCACATGTGAGAGTATTCGTCCATGAAGTTGCGGGTCTATAAAATCTTACAGGCATTGTTCATTGCTATAACAACTTTCATCTTTTTTTTACTTTACTTATCAACAAAGCCCAAAAGAGATAATAATTCCTCANATTTTCCAAAGGAACAGTTCCTAACAATTGCCCATCGAGGNGGTCTTGGGTTAAAACCCGAAAATACAATGCTTGCTTTTGAAAATGCCGACTCATTAGGNGCCGATGTCTTAGAAATGGATGTTCATCTTAGTAAGGATGGTAAATTAGTAGTAATCCATGATGACACCGTTGATCGTACAACCAANAAAACTGGATATGTAGCAAACATGAACTTNGATCAGCTTAGAAAGCTTGANGCAGCATACAACTGGAAAAACAAACAGGGCCAATTCGAATATCGTAATCAACAAATACGCATACCGAAACTCTCGGAAATACTAGCGCGTTTTGGCAATAAAAAACTACTTATCGAGATAAAACCTGATTCAATTGCAGTCGCACANAAATTATGTGCAGAGTTGATGCNATATGACATGCAAGAAAAAACTATGGTTGGATCTTTTCACTCAAAGCCATTAAATTATTTTTCAGATCAGTGTAAAACAACCCCTACTTCTGCCTCAAGCCTTCAGGTTGGTNGTTTTTTGTTCCTTCACTATCTTAGGATTGGTAATCTTTACCCCAATCCGCCATCAGCATTTCAAGTCCCGGAACATTTGGGCTCTTTTCTCTTGGTAGATAAACGATTTATTGAGCAAGTACAAAACCTAAAGTCGCTTGTACATATTTGGACGGTAAACGAACCATCAACNATGCANAATCTTATCGANCTTNATGTAAATGGAATCATAACAGATTACCCGAACAGATTAAAAAACNTACTGAATAAACGTAANAAGGCTTTAAAAAAATGAATGAGCCTTCCNTATTCGGCATCNAAGTTAGTNAACTTTCGAAAANATTCCAAAGTAAGTCCGAATCATTAACAGTATTGAAAGACGTAAGTTTTAGTATAGAATCCGGTACTTCCTGNTCTATTGTCGGNCCATCAGGAAGTGGTAAAACCACCCTGCTCGGGCTCTGTGCGGGNCTAGATCAACCCACATCAGGTCAAGTAACCTTGAATGGGTCTCCAATGAGGAACCTTAATGAGGATCAACGCGCTCGATTCAGATGTGAANATGTCGGTTTTGTTTTCCAAAATTTCCAACTAATTCCAACCTTGACNGCTCTTGAAAATACTATGGTTCCANTAGAGCTTATGGGATCTAAANACGCAAGATCTCAAGCCGAACTATGGTTAACTCGTGTGGGTTTAGAAAATCGCCTAAATCATTATCCTTTACAGCTATCAGGTGGTGAACAACAGCGTGTTGCATTAGCAAGAGCTTTCACCAATGAACCAAAAGTATTGTTTGCTGATGAACCCACTGGAAACTTAGATGGGGAAACTAGCGAACGAATTATTTCGTTACTCTTAGAAATAAATTTAGACCTCAATACTACGCTTATTTTAGTAACGCATGATTTGGAACTTGCTGAGCGGACAGATCGCATAATTAAATTACAAGATGGAGCTATAGATCAAGATTCTATTACGAAATCTACCAGTGCGACATCATGACCCTTTGGACCTTGAAAATGGCATGGCGGGACAGTCGACGACACCGTGGACGACTCGCCCTCTACACGACTTCCGTGTCAATTGGTATAGCTGCTTTAGTGACACTACAAAGTTTAGCTGAAATTTTAAAAAACCAAGTAGATGTACAAGCTAGTGCACTTTTAGGCGCTGACCTCCAACTAAGCACCAAGCAACCATTCGATACGGATATAGAATCACATATCCGCGCCTTGAACGCTGAAATAGCTGAACAAATTCGACTTACTTCAATGATTTTCCTTCCGAGAGGATCGCATTCACGCTTAGCCGAAATAAGAGCATTATCTGAAGGATATCCATTTTACGGTAATATCGAGACTGTACCAACTTCGGCTAGCAAAACTTTCCACACTGGAAAAATGGCTTTAGTTGATGAAAATATCATGCTACAATTTAAGGCATCGGTAGGCGATTCAATAAAAATCGGAAATATTTTTTATAAAATAGAGGGTAAAATCCTCAAGATACCTGGAGAAACATCCCTTCGGAGCGACATCCAGCCCCGAGTATATATTCCAAGAGCACATCTAGACAGCATGTTTTTACTTCAACGTGGTAGCCGTGTAGAACATTCGAGGTTTATAAAGTTTGACCAGCAAGCCGAGATAGGGCAAATAAAAAGTGAACTTAAAACAATATTCTCGAACAGAAACGTAGATATAGACATCACAACTATCGACGACCGTAAGCGCCAGATTGGTCGTTCTCTAATCAACCTGAATCGTTTTTTAAATTTAGGAGGATTTGTAGCACTTCTTTTAGGTGCCATTGGCGTCGGCAGTGCGATACGAAGTTATATCCTTCAGAAACTAGATACGATTGCAATTCTAAGAGGATTAGGTGCTACATTACGCCAGGCTTTTACTATTTATCTTATTCAGGCTCTTGCGATGGGTCTATGGGGATCCCTTCTGGGAACACTTTTAGGAACATCCGTTCTTTATTTTTCACCTTTAATATTCGGAACTATTCTACCGGTAGATATTGTAATCGATTTTAATTTTTCTCCTATTTTACAAGCCGTATCAATTGGGTTGGGCATTTCGCTTGTTTTTACCATTCGTCCACTGTTATCTATTCGCCAATCGTCACCCCTTCGCGCATTGCGTTCAGCTTACGAAGGAAATAGAACGTTAAAAGATCGTCTGATCAATATTGCAGGAAACCTACTTCTTGTTTTAGTTACACTTTTCTTCGCTTACCATATTACGTCTCGTTGGGACTATGCAATTAGTTTTACACTTGGAGTCACTGTTGCATTTTTGTGTCTTATCGGCGTTGCTCATCTTCTGACTTGGAGTGCCCGGAGGTTTTTCCCAATTAGCTGGAGCTATGAATTTCGGCAGAGCATAGCTAATTTATTCCGCCCGAACAATCAAACAATTATGCTATTACTCGGACTTGGATTAGGAACATTTTTAGTTTCAACACTATATTTATCGCAAAACAGCCTCATTTTACAAATCCAAAATATTGGATCAGAAAATCGACCTAATGCTGTTCTCTTTGATGTTCAATCAGATCAGGTAACACCACTTAAGTCTACACTTGCATNGCTAAACTTACCCGTGATACAAAATGTACCCATCGTCACTATGCGNATTCACAGTGTAAAAAACAAACTCATCAAAGATTTTCGAAAATCAAAATCCCAAGACCTTCGCCGAGGAAATTGGGCATTTACACGAGAATACCGGTGTACTTACAGAGATTCGTTAAGTAGTAGNGAATCATTGNTNGCTGGTNCTTGGCGAGGTANGAGAGAAGGAGATAGTGTTTCAGTTTCACTNGAAGAACGCATCGCCAATAATCTCGGTGTAACGGTAGGAGATTCAATAGTTTTTGACATTCAAGGTATCCAAGTGCCTGTAACCGTTGGTAGNATAAGAAAAGTAGAATGGCAAAGAATAATGCCCAATTTTTTNGTCGTTTTTCCTAAAGGAGTATTAGAAACCGCACCACAATTTCACGTGATCGTAACTCGCTACACTACGAATGTGCAACTGGCTGAACTTCAACGTCAAAGCATTGAAATATTTCCAAACGTGTCAATTATCGACTTAGATCTCGTGTTATCTACAATAGATACTATTCTTGAAAAAGTCGCGGTAATTATTCAATTTCTCGCATTATTTAGTTTATTCACTGGGATAATTGTACTTGTTGGAATAATCGCTGGAAGTCGCTATCAACGTATCNAAGAATGCACACTCCTTCGAACGATCGGCGCTCGAAAATCCCAGATCCGTCGCATAATGTTATTAGAGTATATTTTTCTGGGAACGTTAGCGGCAATTACTGGCTTGACGCTTTCGATTGGTAGCGCATGGGGACTATCTTACTTCATTTTTGATGTTCCATTCAAAACCGACATTCTTCCTCTCATACTGACAATACCGGCAATCGGTATGCTTACCACAATAGTAGGCCTTATTTCAGCCCGTAATGTGGCTTCGAGTCCCCCGATCGAGATACTTCGCAACATCTAGTTAGAACTTTTTGGATTTAANTTATCAAGGCGTCTTTCGGCTATTGGTTTTACAATTTTCCAGANATTTTCGGCTAAGATTTTGTGCCCTTCAGCAGTAGGATGGTTGGATCTAAACAGTTTTTCTTCTTCGGGAACTAAAACTACTCCCTCTAAAAGAAACGGCACTAAGGCAGCATTATACAACTNAGCTANATTAGGGAACAATTCGCGAAATTTTTTTGTATAATCAGGTCCAAAATTCGGGGGCATTTTCATACCGACTACTACTAAATCTGATTCTGGATATTTAGCGCGAACCTTATCAATTATTTTTTTCAAATTTGCTTCTGTAGTTTTTAGGTTTATGCCCCTCAAACCGTCATTTGCGCCTAATTCCAAAACAAAGATATCAACAGGTCTTTGCAAAATCCAATCAACACGCCGTAAACCACCAGCAGAGGTTTCGCCACTCAATCCCGCATTTACCACTTCAAATGGCCAATTTAGTGANTCTATATGACTTTGAATTAATGCAGGAAATGCTTCATCTTGCTCTACACCATAACCAGCAGTGAGACTATCGCCAAAAAAAACGATAGTCCGAAGCGAGTCATTGCTCGACTTATACATAATATCGGCTTGACTATAAGACAGAAAGNCAGATAAAACCAAACCTAAAATAAAATAAACCTGAAGTTGCCGAAGTATTAAATCAATTAACATATCTCAACCCTTTAAAGCACCCATTGTAATTCCCTTAGTCAAATACTGTTGAAGAAACGCGTAAAAAATCATTGTTGGAGCCATAATTAAAACTAAGCCAGCAAAAGCCATCCCCCAATCACTACGGTATTGGCTCACAATTGTTATATTTGCCAAACCAAGTGGGAGAGTTCTTAAATGTTCTGAGCCTTCACCTGACAAAAACATAAATGCCATAAAAAATTCATTCCACGTCCCCAAAAATGTAAATATACCAACTGTGATTAAACCCGGACGAGCTAATGGTAACATAATTGACCAAAATGCTCGAAATTCACTAGCACCGTCAATGAGTGCTGATTCATGAAGACCAGATGGAAGTGATTTAAAAAATCCAGTTAATATAAAAATCGCAAAAGGCATTCCAAATGCTACATAAACGAACAAGACACCTAAATGCGAATTCAATAAATTTAAATCCCGCATTTGAAAGAACAGTGGTACAATAGCTAATTGTAAAGGAATCATCAGGCCTGCTAAAAAATAAAAAAATATTGGACGTGCTCCAAGAAATCGAAATCTAGCGAGAGCGTATCCTGCCATAGCCGCCAAAAGCACTGAAATCATAACGGTTGAAACTGTAAGGAATACACTATTCAAGAAATAGTCACTAAACGCTCCTTTTATCCAAGCATTACTGTAATTATTCCATTGAAGATCTGTCCATTGAGGAAGACTGAACGGGCTCAGAAAAATATCTCGATCCGTTTTTAGCGAGGTATAAAGTAACCACCACATAGGGTATACTACAATTAAAAAATATACTCCGAGTACTGAATACAAACTCAATCGGGATAAATAAGACAAAACATGTTTTCTTGTTTTATAATTCATTACAATCCAATTGTAGATATTTCTTAAAATTCAACAGTTTCTCGTTTCATTGCTTTTAACGTAGCTGTAGTTCCAAAAAAGACCATAAGAAAGAGTAATACAGCTATGGCAGTAGCCTCGCCAACCTTGAATTCGCTAAACATAGCCTGAACCATCCTCGATCCAATTACGTGGTTATCCGTTGTGGGAGCCTGGTTCGTCAGTAACCATATCACTTCGAATGCCTTCATTCCTCCAATTATCATAAATACAACCGATATCGAAATGACTTCCCAGATTAGCGGTATTGTTATCGAGCGAAATTGTACCCATGTCGAGGCTCCATCAATTTCAGCAGCTTCGTAAAGACTATCGGGGATACTTTCCATGGCAGCTAAGAACAAAATCATATTAAACCCTGCTGCACCCCAAATTGCCATCGGAATTAATGCCCAGTATAAGTTATCCTGAGCAAGCCAGGCAAATCCCTGAAAACCTGACAATCCCAGATTAATGAGTAATGTATTTATAGGACCTCCCTGAGGATTATACAGGTGCATCCATAACAATGTCGCCGCAACTCCTCCCAAAATATTTGGGAAAAAGAATACAATCCTAAAAACATTTGCTCCCCGTACTTTCCTACTAATACATAATGCCAAAAAGAGAGCAAGAGGAAGAACAAATGCGGGAATAACGAACATTATAAAAAGATTATTATTAAGAGCTATCCAAAACTCATCACTCTCGAAGAGAAGTCGTTTAAAATGCAACAAACCCACAAACTCCATATCTGACAGTCCATCCCAACGGACAGTACTCCACGCGAACGAAGTTATGCTTGGTATTATCACAAAGCCGGTATAGAGAATTAAAGCCGGACCAATAAACAGTAATGCACCCATAACGGAAAGATTCACTAGACCATTGGGGTGCGCAATCTCACCATCCCTCCGTAATTTCCAGTTACGATAATTTGAATAAAACCAAAACCCCATAGCTATGATTATTAGAAAAAGCAGGAATACCGGTTTCCAGATGTGACGAATTGTTACTTGATTTGGTTTCTCGCTTCGATTACGAACAGTCGCCGCGGCGGATTCTAATTTTTCAACTGCCTCTTCTGGGGTCTGCTGATCATTTACGATATTAAAACGGACATCGGAAAGAAACTGCTCCATCTCAGGATAGCCTTCTCCAGGTGCGGTTCCGTAAGTAGTAGTTGCTCTCTGAGCCAGCGAGACCAAATCAGATAAATCAGAACTCAGTCGACCTTTCATGGCTCCTTTAACGGCAACAAGAACATCCCGCATTTCAGCAAAATTGCCGGCCATTTCACGCGAAGTCATAAAGCGAAGAAAATCGACGCCTACTTGAGGATTTGGACTATTTTTCATTACAAAAAAATAACCGGAAGATGTAAAAATAGCTTCGTCTTTTTCGTCTATAGCGTTTCCTACTGAAGGTAGATTAAAAGCACCTAAACGAAATCCATCGGGTATTTTGCCCATCATTTCGCTTTTCAACCATGATCCGCAGAAAACCATAGCTGTATGTCCCAAGAAAAATTCTAATTGAGATTCCGTATGGCTCATCCCCAAAGCACCTGGCTGAAAATAGTTACGAGATGTATGTTGCACTATTTCCAAGGCACGAATAAATTCTGGATTGGAAAAGCTACCGGGCACTAAGTTTTTTTGATTATAGAAACGATCTTTACCAGCTAAGTGATAGAAAACGTTATCAATTACAGCTCCAATATAACCTGGATATCGTCCTTGGAAAGCTAATGGCCAAACACCTATATCCTGAATTTTTTCACATAAATCATGAAATTGATCCCAGGTTTGAGGTATCTCCCATCCATGTTTTTCAAAAAGATTTTTATTATACCAAACAACATAAACGGAATACAACAACGGAATACCGTATACCTTCCCATTATGGGTATACCGATCCAAGCTACCAGGTAAAAAAGAATCTCGCCAACTTCGATCCCCAGACCAATTCGGACTATCTAAGAATGGATCAAGTGCTAAGACTTCATTGTTGCGAATTAAGGACCACCAATTTAANGAGGCATTTGTTACNTCAGGGAAACTGCCTTCAAGGACTCTAACTCTGACACGATCNGCAATTCGAGGATCTCCGTANAGATCAACTTTTATATCCTGACGAAGCGACTCATACGCCGATGCTGCACTTTCATAGAAATCTAAACCTGCGCCCCCTTCAAATAGAGGTACTTCAATAATTTTTCTAACCTCAGGAAAACCAAAAATNGGGAGACTGAATAAAACAAAACATATGATTCTAACTCGAGACATTAAACCTTCGAGATCTTTTATTCGAAATTTCGTCACCATTCTTATCAATAGACCGATTCTATTAGCTAAATGCCAACAATACCTTAAAATTCACAGTTAAATTTTTCTCAAATTATAAAACTATTGATATTATTNTTTTATAAAAAACAACTCAGATTCCTTGAAATAAAGCTTCTTACACAATAGACTATCAATCTTAAATTCTTATAATATCTTTTTAGCAAGGCATCAAATCAGGCGGTTTTACACCTATACCTTCTTTTAATATTAAAAAATTTTTCAAAACATCTACAGCATTAGTCTCATCACCGTAAGACATTACCATACCTCCTTTACCAGCATTAGCGCCTTTATCCCAGACGCGATTATTATACCCGTCTGGAGCATATTGGCACACATACGCCTTCCGAATTTCTTGGGTATTATTTGGACCGGTCATGTGTGGTGTTAAACTCCAAAAAATAGCCACTGACCCCACGTTTACTGGCACGCAAACCGCATCTTCAGTCTGCAAACCTTTTATCGTCCAACCCTTGTTGATGTCATCAAATTCATGAGAAAGAGGTCCTCTACGAAAAAGACGAGGAATGAACCAAGGGCAACCATTTTCTTCCGTCGCATCATTCAGCGCAACCCAACAGGTGAGGTATTGTAAAGGTTCGGTAAATGTATATCCATTGTCTTGGTGGTATGGGAAAATTCGATCTGGACAAGGTTTCTTGTACACAGCTTGTTCATGATAGAGACGGACATCATCGCAATTAAGGACATCATAGCAAATTTTTTGAAATACAGGATCAGCACAAAACATGCGAGCGAATTGAGAACGCTGCCCAAGTCCACTTGTAAACGTAATTTGATCCGGACTTGAAATCGTATTTTTCTGCTGCTCCTTCTCGCTTTTGATTCGATCTACACTTTCCCTCTCCAAACAATCAATCTCTTCTCTTAGTCTATTTATTTTNTCCAATGAAAANACATTTTCTATGACAGTAAAACCCAGAGAATCCAACTCATCTGCATGACACCTATTAAGGATTGTTAATGGAGCGTTTTTACGTGTCGGTAAAAGTGAAGGATGTTTACCGTATTTGCTAAACTCCATAGCCGGATGTCGCGGTAGCAGAGCATTACTCTGNTCAGCCACTGAAATTTCATCTCCAGTCGACCAACGTTTTACTCCATCAAAATTAATGCGTTCCCATAAAACATGAGGCCATCCAGTAAATTTCGCAGAGATATAATGNCATGCATAAACTTGACGAAATGCATTGGGATTACTTCCCAGTAATCCTCTATGCCACAAATGTCCGTCAAAAATTACCACCGATCCTTGTTTAGCTACGATATGAACTTCCTCTGCTCCAGCTATTTTGTTTTCCTCAAATATCTCTTTTTTTAATCGGGCACCTAACTCTGGATCTCCAGAGTGCGTTCGGTTACCCGCCCATTTACCTGGTCTAAGGTCATCATGATATAATTTTCTACGGCGATGTCCACCATTCTGAAGGGCAAGCGTTCCAACCTCCTCATTCACATNAACCAAAGGTATCCATATTCCTACACATCCTGGCAAAGCCGTTCCATCACAATGCCAATTTTGTGACCATTCACTATTTTTCCACCAATAATGGCTCTTTACACCTTCAGGTTCATCACCATTTAGTACGTCTCTTAGGGGCTGTCGTAATTTGGGATGTAACATAAATTCTTGACATACANGGTCCTGAATATGACACTGATCAATGTCAATTAAATGCTCCATATCCTCATCGGGTGGTACAAAACCTGCTAACTTAATTTCTCCGGAATGCACCGCTTCCATGTGTTGCATTAACCNCTCACATTCCTCTTGAGTAAACAANGAGTCAATAAATNCCCAACCATCTCTATCGTATGTGCACTTTTGCAAATCTGTAAGACCATCTCTTTCCAACATATCTTAGACTCCGCTAAAACATTAATTTTTTTGTTGTTAAAAAAGCAATTTAACCCAGCCNTCTAAAAATATCAGATTCGTAAATCTNATCAAAAAATGAAGNCGCAAAGAGNTATATTAAATCATCACTTTTCATAGAAGGACACCAAAATGCCTCTATAAATTTAATGACCAATTCTGTGCCCTCTTCGTGGGATACATACGGCGCTTTCAAGGGATTATACATAGTATCCGTTAAATCACGGATCAAGGTCACATCGACACCCCACTTAACCATCTGCTTAATTCCAAAACTACGATGCAGTACACACATATTTGTATGGACGCCCATAATTAAAAGCTTTTGTATACTTTCTTNCCGTAGATAGCTGTAGATTTCTCTTCCGTTATCACTAATCACATCAAGCGACTCATCCACAAAAATACCGGAATGCTGCCGTATCCAGACCTTCTGCTGGGTCTCTTCTGAAGTGTCTGATCCACCATCTGAATCGTCAATAGGTAATATTGGATCGTCGCGTAACAATTCTTCTGGAACATCTATTAATCGGGTTCCCTTTATACGTGCTCTAGCAGTGGAACCAACATAAAAATCCATAGTATCAGAAGGAGAATGAATGAGTTTGACACCGCAAGATCGCGCCGCCTCGACAACATTAGCCATACGAGATATCATCGTATCCAAACGCTCTCGTGCACCCCGCGACCAATGATTATCCCAAACGTCGCAAATTAACAACGCAGTCTGGTCAGCTTCGACTATTTCGACAAAGTTGTTTTCTTCCCAAACGTGACAACCTGTCGAATCAAGCCCTTTTTGCCGATCGCGTAAATTCAGCGTTAATTTCACAAGCTTTTTCCTAAACCCCTANCTCTGTAATTACAATATCCCGGGCTTTAATCAAATCTTCTTTCGATTTATAATACTNTAATACAAAATATGGGATGTCGGCATGAGATTTAAGTGAAGAGATATATTTACTATAATCAAGACATCCTGTCCCTGTNGGACCATATTCTTTTACCTGTCCATTTTCTNTNAAAGATGCATCTTTACCATGCGCTATGACAATATCCGAAGCAAGCATCCTCACCGAGCGATCCAATGGAGTCCTATCCGGAACAAAATTGGCAGCGTCGATACATACCTTTAACGACGACATCCCAATTCGGTCCTTGAGTCGAAGAAAGCTCTCAGCACTACCGACGCTACCAGCTCGAGTTATTTCGACTGCAACCACTACTCCCAATTTTTGGGCCTTAACACATACTTTGTTTAATGCTTCACATAAACCATCAAATACTGCAAGGTCGTCTACCTCCTCCCCTTGGGGATATTCAGAGGGATGCCATACCAATATTGGATTAGGATTATCCCCAAANAGACCCTCCAATTGAGCAGTCTTAGCTACACATGCTTCAAGACGGTCGACATCTTTGGCTACTAACCCGTTAGGTCCAACCAAATCAACATGCAAGGTCATGGCTGCAAGATCAAGTCTCGATTGATTTAAAATATTTTCTATGTTTTCTCGCGTTGGATCATTAGCTTCGCCATCTGATCCTCCACCAAAAAACATCTGCATTGCACTAAACCCTAAATCTCTTAACTCAGAATGAGGCACAATTTCGCCTGGCATTAATCCTAATTTCATTTCCATACCCTTTTAAATTTTGTTAGAATGTACCCTCAACATCCATAACTTCTCCTCTACTTTCTTTAACCTCTGAATTAGCCACTCTTTCCTGTAATGCATCATAAAAATGTTTTTCGTCGACAGGAATATTTATCCAATCATCCGTCCAAGTCGATAACATCATAGCATTTGATAATTCCACGCCTTTAATACCCTCTCTTCCATCAGCAAGCAATTTCGAACCAGTTTGTATAGATTGAATCCAATTTCTTGTCATATCTTTATGCTCTTCTCCCACCTGACCGACGGGAATTTCACATTTCCAAACCTCTGGACTACCAAATCCATTAGGCCAACTACGAAGGAAATCAGACGTCGATTCTTTGGTTCGCCAAAAATTAAGATTCCCATCTTCTAACACGATTTTGCCACGATCTGCAGAAATTTCTAACCTATTCGTTCCGGGTGACTCACCAGTCGAAGTAATAAAAACACCCGTGGCACCATTTTCGTATTCAACGTAGGCTGTCACGTCGTCTTCTACTTCAATATCGTGATGTTTACCAAAATGACAAAAGGCACGCAATCTGATAGGCATGCCACAAATCCACTGCCATAAATCTAGATTATGCGGACATTGATTCACTAAAACTCCACCCCCTTCCCCCGCCCAAGTGGCTCGCCATCCACCAGAATCATAATAGCTCTGCGCACGAAACCAGTTATTAACAGTATAAATAGTTCTTTTAATCTCGCCTACTTCACCAGATTCAATTAGTTCCTTCAACTTCTGGTGATATGAACGAGTGCGCTGATTAAACATTACACCAAATACCCGGTCGCTCTGTTCAGCAATTTCGTTCATTTCACGGACTTGCTTAGTGTAAACTCCAGCAGGTTTCTCGCTCATAGCATGTAGGCCATTTTTCAAGGCACTGATAACTAGCGGAGGATGAAAATAATGAGGAGTAGCGACAATCACTGCATCTACACACTTTGCCGCAAAGAGNANNTCTGCCGAACTAAACTTGAGGACATGCTCTCCTAATGTTTCGTTTACCCTGTCAAGCCTTTTGGGCTCGACATCACAGACCGCAGTCAGTTCAGCGCCAGATATTTCGCCACGTGCTAGGTATCCGGCATGGTTACTTCCCATTCCACCTAAACCTATAACACCGATACGCAACCTACTCATTATTTTTCCTCCGCTTCAATAATTAACTTCATATATTTTGTATNGAAACCTATAACATCTACTTAATAACGAGATCCGTTTTTATAATTTTTCTTGCTTGACTTTATATTGAATGATATGATTTGAATTAGACCATAATCTATCCAAAAATCAAATCGATAGAAAATGCAAGTAACAGAATTTAAAAAACCTTTTTCTCGAGTAATCGGGCCTATGGTCCTAGTTACTCTATTTTCGATCGCAATTACGTTCACTAGTGTGCGTACTTACGTCCTATACGGGTCATATACTGGACTCACAGACCACTTCAATACCATAGGTGTTATTTTTATTCTTTTTTGGATCATCTGTGCAACATATTTACTTAGAATTCTGAGNCCCATTTTCCTTATTTCGCCAAGAAGTTTTGCNCTAATATATGCCGGATTAATGGTAGCTACAGTATTACCTTCTATGGGTTTTGGTGGATACTTTATACCATTGATTACTGGCGTGTTTTACTACGCCACACCTGAAAATAATTGGTCGGAAATAATCTGGCCTCATATACCACAATGGGCAGTCCCTCACGACANGGAATTAATNNGCCAACTCTTCGAAGGTATAGATTCNACCGAACCCATACCGTGGAGTATTTGGGTGGAACCTTTATGCTGGTGGGGCATTTTTATGTTTTCTTTCTTTTTAGTTAGTTTCGGGCTAATTGCACTCGTTCATAACCAATGGTCTCAGAGAGANAGACTTGTTTATCCATTGGCAACAGTACCACAAATTCTNACAGATAGTTTAGAAAAACCTTCGACTGGAATATTACAAAAAAAACTTCTATGGTTTGGCTTTTTTATTGCTGCAAGTATACCCGTTGTTAACATGATCGACCAAGTTTTTGATATTCAAATTATATCCAATTTTAACATACCAAGCGGTCACATAAGCATAGAATCATTAAACCTGAATTACCAAACGAACCTAAATCTTTTAGTACTCGGACTGAGCTATCTCGTCAACCTTAATATACTGGCAAGTATCTGGCTATTTCATCTTGTTATCGGAGCCGAAGCATCTTTCCTGAATTTTATCGGGCTTACATCTTCTCTTCCTGCTCAACCACATAGTCCACCTAATATCCTGTTAGGACACCANCAAATCGGTTCGCTTATCTGTATTGTTATCATATCAATTTGGATGAGTCGAGATTTTATAAAAGAACAATGGAATATTATTGTTGGAANACAAATAAATNATACAAATATTGTTTCTCCTCGATTAGCTTTACTNCTTGCTTTTTCTGGAATGACATATATGACGGGCTTCCTGTACAAATCNGGCTTAGCTTTGGGATGGAGTATCATCTTTCTTGGAGTATCNATCATTATTTTCTTCGGAATTGCNCGATTATTAGCCCAAACAGGAATTGGGCGACTACGAGCACCAATGTCTATCCCACCCTTATTAACTAATACTGTGGGGTCAACAACGATTGGTTCCCAGGGGATCACTGCTCTCGGACTGAGTATGGTATGGACTGCAGATGTACAGTTATTCTTAATGGGGACTTTAGCCCATGCTTTTCGTATATGCGAATCAAAAAAATTACATATAAAGGGTCGTCATCTNTTATGGTTCACTTCGTCAGCCATGGTAATCGGACTTATAACAACNTTATTGTCCTANCTATACCTCGGATATCGCCATGGACTTATCCATGGCTACTCATGGTACTTTATCATTTCACCTCAGTATCATTGGTCATGGGTTGCCTCCACAATTACTAATCCAAACCCAGCAGAACCGTTAGCTTGGATTTTTATAGCAATCGGTGCCGTCTTATCTGGCCTACTTTCGCTAGCTTCACATCAATGGGCTGGGTGGCCGATACATCCAATAGGTTTGGCAATAGCTCTAACAAATACTATTNCTATCGATTGGTTTGGTGTTTTTCTTGCATGGTTGATTAAATTGGTCGTTTTGCGCTATGGAGGAATCTCTCTCTATCGAAAAACTTTACCAATATTTGTGGGTTTGATTTTGGGTACGTGCGTGGGAATAGGTGGATCAGCACTCGTCTATTCCTTCTACTATTTCTAAAACAACAACTGTTACAGAATCGGGACCTCTGGATCCAATAATTTCTCTGCTTTTAATTCACTCCAAAATTCAGATGGAATTTCGTATTCCATTAATTCGATATTGTCATTTAGTTCTTTAATTGATCTGGCACCAGGTATCACGGAGGCTACGCTCGGATGACCAAAAGGAAATTGCAATGCAGCCGCTCGTAATGATACATTATATCTTTTACAAACCAATTCTATTTGCAAAACATGTTTAATAATAGATTCGGTAGCGGGAGCATAATTATACATCGCTCCATTTACAGCTCCGGTTGCTAATATTCCCGAATTATACGGCCCTCCAACTACTATTCGAATACCACGTTCTTTGCACAACGGTAACAGTTCTTTTAGTGATTCCTGTTCTAAAAGTGTATACCGGCCAGCAAGCAAGAAACAATCAAAATCTCCATCACGTGCGAAATCAGTCAGCATCTGCCACTGGTTCATCCCCAAACCAATTGCCTTGATTACTCCCTCTTCTCTCAATTTTACCAGTGTTGGGTATGCTCCAGCCATAACTTCATTATAAAATCCTACATCACCTGGTAACCAGCCAGGTTCAATACTCTTGGACTCATCCGGATCATGGATAAAAACCATATCTAATCTGTCTATCTTTAATCGAGATAAGCTCGCGTCTATTGATCGCAGAGTTGCATCTCTGGAGAAATCAAAAGTTGTTGTAAGCGGGGGAATATCAACAAAAGGAGTCTGGCTAATCTCACCTTTACTCTGTGGAATCAATACGTAACCGACTTTAGAAGAAATCACGAAAGAATCACGTTCTTGCCCCTCTAATCCCTGACCGAAGCGAGTTTCGCTAAGACCATAACCATACAAGGGAGCAGTATCAAAATAGCGAATTCCCTGTTTAATTGCACCATCTATCAAAAAGGAAGTTTCTTCGACATTAGACGCTGAATACATATTGCCAATAGCGGTACCTCCAACGCCTAACCGAGTAACCTGCAGTCCATTTTTTCCAATATTTTCAGTGTCAGTAGCTTTCATACAACCTCTGGTTAAAAAATAGGAATCTTATTTCCCGTCTCCCCTGTTAAAAAATCAAAGAAAACCCAAAAACCCGAGACAAAAATATGGCCGAGGATCAAACCCAAGAAAAATGGCCTAAGGCGTCTGTAGAGTTTAATCCCACCATATTTGAGAATAATGGCTTTTAAGACCCAGCCAACAAAAATGCTGAACCAAGTAAAAATAATAGTTAGAGTCGCCCCTATCGGAAAACCGAGATAATGTACTGGCCACCATAAAAAATGATGACGAGCCCACATAAGGACAGCCATAATAGTTCCTCCGATTAGAGTGAAACCATATCGAGGTCCAATTTCACCCCAGTCTCGAAAAGGATTCGTAGGGTTGGCAATTTTGTATGCCGTATCACCGTGGATAATCTCACCAAATCGGTTGTAAAACCACCAATCCAAATTGATTGCTCCATAGGCATAACCCATCCACACAACCATTATCATAGACCCAATTAGTCCAACTATAATCGATAAAAAAATTGCCCAGAAAAGTGGACGTCCACGAATCCCACCCGCATCGGCAAGTTTTAAACAATTAATAGTCGATGCCATTATCATCGTGCGCAAATCTCCAGCCCAGCTAAACGTCATCCCAAGACTAATCAGGCCACTCGGAGTAACAGATTCGGTTCCCACTGCATGAATTACAAAGGGTTGCGCCGTCATCTGGGCTCTTGCAAAACCCAAGCCTCCTTCTGCAACAATACGAGACAAGCCATAAAATACGCAGAATGCAACAAACAAAAATACAAACGAAATCCATAGCGGTATACCGGATATATTCAACCAAATTAAGGAGTATAGGGATGAACCCATTAACAACATAAATGCACCTCGATACGATAATATCTCATTTTGATCATCAAGGTTTCCGTCAGAAAAAGCACGCTTCCAGGACGCATGTAGATGCGATCGACTATTCCAGAGACCGTAAAAAACTAAAACAAGCATGGCACCCATTCCCTGGTAAGCTACTGACATAGACCCTTCCATAAATAGATCTCGTCTTCCAGGGATTGAATATCCTAATATATTTTCTACCGCTATTTGCCCCATGGTAAACAAATGAAATAACCAGATACTCATTCCAACATCAAGGCTGAGAAAATACGCCAACCCCATAGCGACAAAATTTACATTTGTCTGCAAATTAAGAGCCCCGCCAAAAAATGACAAAGAATTACGTAGTTGGATCGAAGGAATAAAAGGGAAATAATGATTAAGAGCATTCGTGCTAAAAATAAGAAAGGGGATAAAAAATCCTAACCACATTATTGGATTCTTTAAAAAAGAATTAAAGAACGAACTTTTTCCACTTTCCTCGGTCATATCAAGCGGCAGTTGCAGGAGCGGAAACGTCAATCGATCATATTCTACCCACTGCCTTCGCATTATAGACATGATACTAATCATCATAGCATATATGGCAAGAATGAAAGAACACCACGCAGTTAACGGGATTATCCATGCCTCCCAAGGAATCGGATGGCCTTGAGGAATGCCTTCAAAAAAATACTTAATAGCCATTGGGTTATTTGGAACTAACCACTCTTTCACATAAGGATGTAGTAATTCCGCCCAATTATTTTCCGGGGTTGTGTAATAATATAGGCCCGGCAACATTGCCACCAAATTTCCGGTAAATCCCCAGGTGGGAATAGCAGATCCTATAATCATCATTGAGTAAATCGTGATTAATTCTGATCGATTAAGAGCCCAAGATTTACTAAACAATTTCAATAACGGATTTATGATAGCTACGATAATAAAAAACAAAAATATAGCGCCTGCCGTTATATAATCCGACGACATTCCGGCTGTGGCCATTGCTAAACGTGCATACGCAAAAAAAACATTTATTATTAAAGAAAAAAGCGCCCCCATTAGTAGGGCACGCTTCGTAAGCATTGCGGACATACTGAAAAAATATAACCTTTATCTAAGTTTAACCGAGTAAATTGAACAATATACAAAC
>NZPK01000136.1 GCA_002693325.1 Gemmatimonadota bacterium
TCCGGATCCAGGCAGGCCGGTTAACCACAATAGGGTGCCTTTTTGTTTAAGGAGAGATCGACGATGTTGTTTATTTACGAAACCATGATGAGGTACAAGATTATTTTTCATAAGGAATTGTAATGTTTATTTTTTTGCTGTGTTTAGAATTGTGAACTGAAAAAACGTAAAACTCTCAGTAATCTATTCCAAAATATCCGAAGTTTCGGTTATTGTTGTTCCGATATTCTCTGCTTCACAAATCCGACTTATTGCACCTTCCTCGGAAAAATCAAATACATGGATAGGGAGTTTGTGATCCCGAGCTAATAAAACAGCGGACTGGTCAATTATTGTTAAGTTATTTTGTATTATGGTATTGTAGTGCATCGATTTATAAAGCCGAGCATCTTTATTTGTTTTTGGATCAGAAGTGAATACACCTCTTGTTTTATTCTTTGCAAAAAGAAGGGCTTCGGATCTCGTTTCTATTGCACGCTGGGCTGCAGTGTAATCAGTAGTCACATAGGGATTACCAATTCCTGCGGCAAAAATGACGATATATTTTTTTTCTAAATGGTGAATAGACCGTAGCCGAATGAAGGGTTCAGCCACGGTATTTATGGGAATAGAACTCATAACACGAACTTCCAAATTTTTCCTGGCTTTTCCCGTTAGGACACCTCGCATCATTAAGCAATTAATTACGGTTCCCATCATTCCTATATTGTCGGCTTCGGCGCGTTCAATACCCCATTTTTCAGCCAATGTTCCTCGGAATATATTTCCTCCACCAATGACAATCGAGATCTCTACGCCTAAATCATGTAGAGTTAATACCTGTTCGGCAATATGCTCTAACGCTTCAGCATCAAAGCCTCCATCCTGTTCACCTGCTATTGCCTCACCACTTAATTTTAATAGAACACGACGATAGCGCATATATTGAATATTCCTATTTTTTTCGGGAACCTTTACAATAGGGATCCCTTTTTAACTTGTCTTGAGTCTGGATATTTCGTAGTTAGAGAATCAACGCGACTTAGAAAATCATCTACCTGTCTACTACTTTCACCAGTGAGAGCGCGAGCCTCAATAAGGACTTTTTCTATCTCGGCCTCGTTTAGTGGAATTCGTTCATCAGAACCTAATCGATGAGGTAAATCATTTTCCAATGCTCCGGTTTCTCTAAGATTTAGAGCTGAAGCGATAGCATGCTCTTTTATGGCTTCATGGGCTATTTCGCGTCCTGTTCCGCGTTGCACACATTCCATAAGGATAGTCGTGGAGGCGAGAAAGGGCATATATCTTCTCAGGTCCCGATCAATATTGGCCGGATATACGCCCATTTCATCCAATACATGAAGAGTTGTTTCCAGTATACCGTCGAACGTGAAAAAACTGTCAGGAATAGAAACGCGACGGACAACCGAACACGAGACATCTCCTTCGAACCATTGGTCACCCGCTAAACTGCTAAGCATATTGACATAACCACCTAAAATATTTTGCAGACCATTTATTCTTTCGGTGCTTCTGGTGTTCATTTTATGAGGCATAGCAGACGAACCGACCTGACCTTTAGAAAAACCTTCTGTTAACAATTCATTGCCGGCCATAAGCCGAAGGTTTCTTGATAGGTTGGCTAAACCTGAACCAAGTTGGAATAGAGAACTTACTACTGAGTAATCCAAACTACGCGGATATACCTGTCCGACAGATCCTAATTCACGATTAAAGCCTAGGTATGATTTCACTTTTTCTTGTAAAATTTGTAGTTTTTGGGGGTCGTCATTCAAGAGGGTCAATTGATCTAAGGACGTTCCAACAGCACCTTTCAGACCCCTAAGTGGGTAATTATTTATCAAATGCTCTAAATTATCATGGGCCAAAAGCATTTCTTCACCAAACATGGAGAGTCGTTTTCCAAGTGTGGTTGGTTGCGCAGCAGCATAATGTGTCCGGCCGACCACTACAAGGTCTTTCCATTGCCTCGCGCGTTCAGAGAGCTTTGTTAAGCAGTAGATATACTTCAACTGAATAAATTTCAAACTTTTGAAAATTTGGTATTGTTCAACGTTGTCGGTTAGATCTCTACTGGTTAATCCCTTGTGAATATCTTCGTATCCGGAAAGCGCACAAAATTCTTCGATACGAGCCTTAACGTCATGCCGAAGTACTGATTCTCGTTTTGCAATAGAGGAAAGGTCTACGTTTTCTATACATTTTTCATAGGCCTCTATAGATTGAGGTTCTATGGGGAGACCTAATTCAGCTTGTGCTTTAAGGACAGCAACCCAGAATTCACGCTCAAGTTTGACACGGCCTTCTTCCGACCAAATATCGCAAATAATATGGCTGGCATATCTCTGAGCCAA
Organism: Gemmatimonadota bacterium; assembly: GCA_002693325.1. Classification (GTDB taxonomy): domain Bacteria; phylum Latescibacterota; class UBA2968; order UBA8231; family UBA8231. The sequence continues at coordinate 2,358 of NZPK01000136.1, forward strand.
AACGTTTTTAATAGAGGGCTTTTCAGTCATTTTTTCATAAGGAGTAATTATAATTTACTTTTTAACTGCTATAGATGATAAGTATTATAGTAGGTTTAAGCCAGATACATTGCGTATAAATAATAATATGTAAACTACATTGGGATTAAAGAATTTCCGCTAAACTACAAAAACCCGACCAAAACCCAAAAGCCAATATTAATAGGGTACAACAGAGCAATAGAAAATAGTGCAACAATCCCTAATACTTTAAAAAAATATTTTTTTGGCAAATATCCCGAAGTATAGGCTAACATTAGGGGAGCTGCTTGGTAGGGAAGGAATACCACTGAACACCCCAAACAGACCGACATCATCATTACATATGGGTCTAAACCGACTCTTAATGCTACATCTAAATAAATGGGCATCAGTACTGCTGCAACCACGGCTACGTCCATAAATAGACTTAGTGGTATTGTAGATAATGCCGAAATTACATACAAATTCATTGGAGATAAATTACGAGAATCAACAATGCTAATAATAAAACCCTTATAGAAGGAAGTTAAACCACTCGCTTCTATCACAATACCAAAGAATAAAAGAGCAAAAATATAAAAAATAAAACTAAATTTTANATATTTAAGAGATGTTAGAGATAGTGGTCCAATAGGTTTGCTAAAAATAATTAGACAGCAAACGATACAAATCTCTAATGGACTAAATTTATGGATAGAATCCGTAAGTAATGCTACTAGGAAAAACGTCATTATAATTAAAAAACCAGTTTGATGCCTATCAAATGTTTTCCTCTCTATATTCTCATTTTTTCTGAGGTGAGAAAATTTATGAGAATATAAGTTCCATACTATAATTATTGAAATTAGAATTCGTAATATACTCACAGCTGGAAACATCAGGATTAGCCAATTTGACCAGTTGGAAAGCATATTTGTTTCCATTGTAAAAATACCCGATGCAATCATATTCGGAACTGACCCGGTTAAAATACCAAATCCTCCCAAAACGGTACTTACCGTTAGAGATAACAAAATAATTTTTTGTAATTCCGGTTGCTGATCTTCTGAAAATTGTTTTGCTATCGCTTTTCCCAATGGAAACAAAATAATTACTCTTACTATTCCAGAGGGAACTATAATTGCCGTAAGTAGACCTACTAAGTGCATTTGAATGACAAGTCCAATTAGCGTCTCTGACAGTAATTTAGCGCCTCTCGACACTACTTTTTTACCAATTTCTAATTCAGATATAGCCACACTTATAGCCATACCTGTGACAATTAACCAAGGGGTATCGCTTCGAATAGTTAGAATAATATCATCAAAATTTATCAAATCTGTATAGAGGAATCCTATAATAACTAAAATCGACGTTCTTTCGATGCTTATTGTTTCACACACCCAAAAAATTAGTGCGAAAATTACTATACCGAAAACTTGTTGAAATTTTATGGGTATGGCGGTGAAAGGGGAAATACAGCCGATTATAAAACATGTAAGACCAATAATGACATCAAGCCTTAGGTAGTTACGTTTATTTAACATTACTTGTATTTTAATTTATCTGCCAGAGTCCCAACTGTCAGTGCAAAATAATGGGATCGATTCCATTTCATTATAACGTCGAAGTTGGAATAAATTAGATAAATACGGCCGCCTGATCTTTTAGGCTTTAATAATGCAGCTTTTATGTCAACGACAGGTAATGAATCGCCATTTATCCTACGAACTCCTAATTTTTCCCACATAGAAAGCAAATGACGTGTCTTTCCATCTAATAAGGAACTTTCAATTGTCTCACTTAACAAAACTCTGCGGCCCCAAATAAACCTGTTGTTCCAACCTAAAGATTTTACAAAATTTCCGATAGAAGCCAGAGCGTCGGTTGTACTGTTTTTAAGATCAACAATTCCATCTCGGTCGTAATCAATTCCATATTTTCGAGCATTCCAAGGCATAAATTGGCATTGGCCTATTGCTCCCGCCCATGAACCTAGGAAATTATCGGGTGTATAATTTTCATCTTCAAAAAAAACAATTGCTTCCAATAATTCGTTGCGAAAATATGTTCCGCGCCGCCCAGTAGCTAACGATGTTAACGAAGTTATGATATTAAAATTTCCCTGAAATCTACCAAAATCACTCTCTAGGCCCCAAAGTGAAACAATTAATTCTCTTGGGACATTAAATTCTAACTCAATGGAATCAAGTAAACTTTCATGTCTCTTTAACATTTGTTTAGCGTACTCGATTCTAGAATCAGTTATTCTTGAACTTAGATAGGATGTGAGATTCTGTGTGAATTCCGGTTGAGCTTTGTCCAAAGAGTTAACTCGATTATCAAATACCAAAAGAGGTNTTATTGCAATCCAGGTAGAATCACTTATTCCCTTAGACATAAGATCGGTATACAGTGAATCNACCCAACCTTGTGAAGGTGCAGATTGACTAACACAATGCTCNGACGAACTAATTAAAATTATCAACGCAACTAATTTTTTCAAATTTACAAAACTCTACTAAAATAGGAANAAGCTGNAATTGTTCGTTCAGNTAGTATAAAACTAAGGCCGAACCATTGATCCATCCGGTCTACGATCTTCCGCTGCATAATGAATCNCTTTATCTTTGAGTAANNTTTCTGCTTTTTTCTCATCAATGTCAATACCCAGCCCAGGAGAATCGTTTGCATATAAATAGCCTCCGTCTAAAACGGCATGACCAGGAAATACATCTAACTCTTCATCAGTAAAATGATTTTCCTCTTGAATACCAAAACTACTTGAAGTTAAATCCAAGTGCATTGCAGCGGCCTGATTAATAGGATCGTTATCTCCGCCTTCTTGCCAAGCGGTATTGACCCCAAAAAATTCACATAAATGCGCAATCTTTTGGCAAGGGGTGATCCCACCAGCTTTTGAAATTCTAACACGAATGAAGTCGATTAAACGTTCGGAAATGAGCGGAACATATTCTTGTGGGTTTACAAAGAGTTCGCCTACGGCTTGTGGAGTCGTACATTGCTCGCGAATGTGTTTGAACCACGAAATATTCTCAGGAGACAAAACATCTTCCAAGAAAAATAAACGGTACGGTTCCAAACGTTTCGACAAAGTAACAGCATTATGCGGCTTTAAATGTTCATGAACATCATGCGTTAATTTAAGNTCAAAGCCTAACCGGTCACGTAAAGCCTGAAACATCGTAGGTATATTTTCGATATAAGCTTCATCATCAAAAAAAGAATTGTTACCCCAGGATTTTTTNGGCATAGAAATTTTTTCTTTGGGTCTGAATCCTCCCCCTCCGTATCCACCTAACTGACATCTAATAACCTCGTAGCCTTCTTCAGCATAGCGCATAATCTCGTCTATGAGAGCTTCAATGTCGTTTCCTCCAGCNTGAGCATAGCACGGGACAGCACTCCTACANGCACCGCCCAGTAATTGGAATACCGGAAGATTGGCTTCTTTACCCTTTATATCCCATAGAGCCATATCAATACCCCCTAGAGCAGTATTTAATATCGAACCATTTCGCCAGTAGGCGCTTGTGTATGTACTTTGCCAAATATCTTCGATGTTCGCTACATCACGCCCTATAAGCCGAGGTGCCATAACCTCTTCAATAACTGTAGCTATAGCAGAAGAATGATGGACATCGCTAGCTGACCCAATACCGTATAAACCGGGCTGGTCTGTAAGAATCTTTACTCCGAGCCATATACCATTGGCGCGAGTTCGTATTGTNTTTATTTCTTTAATTTTGGTCATTTAGTCGATCCTTTTAAAAAATTATTAAAAATTTTAATATTTAGACTATTGAATCGTTTAATCAGCTTGTGATAAATATCAGACTTAATTCCGGGAAATACGTGATNAACAGAAGGCAAATAAATAAAATGATNAGAAAGGGTATCGACGCCCTATATAGCTCTACAATNGGTCGTCCAAATCGGATACTGGAAATAAATAAATTTATACCAACCGGAGGNGTAGAGTAGCCAATCTCTAAATTNGTCATAAAAATAATACCAAGATGGACTGGATGAATTCCATATGATTGAGCTACGGGTAGTATGAGCGGAACAACAAGTATCAGGGCTGAAAACATATCGATCATACAACCTACAACGAGAAGAAAAATATTTAGTGCTAACAAAAACGTCCATTTATCATGAATATGTTGTCGAATATAGTTTAAGAGTTGATTTGGTACTTCCTGATCGATAAGAAAATTTGTATAGGCTATGGCTGAGGCTAAAATCACAAATATTGCACCGAATAGCACCATACTTTCAATACAAATTTTTGGCAGTGCAGATATTTTTATCTCTCGACGAACTAACGTNGTAAGAACAAAAACATAAATCACGCACAAAGCAGCAGCTTCACTTATGGCTATGAATCCTCCCCATATTGAAACAAAAAGAAAGACCGGCAAAAGAATTTCACCAAGACTATTACGAAATTCTATCCAAAAACGTTTAGTGTCGACATTTACCTTTAGTCGAGGTTTTTCTTGTTTGCTATTGTGGATTGATCCATAAACACCTAGTGCAATCACTAAAAGCGTTCCGGGAATTATTCCTGCTATAAATAATTGGTCGATCGGTGTTTCAGATATAATGCCGAATAAAATTAGTGGCAGGCTAGGAGGAAACAACAATCCAAGACTTCCTGAGGTCGTCAACAATCCTAAAGAGAATGACTGACCGTAGTTATCTTTTATCAATGCTGGATATAAAAGGCCGCCCATAGCAACAATAGTCATGCCTGATGCTCCCGTAAGAGCNGTAAATAGAGCACATATAACTACAGAAACAATTGCAAGTCCACCAGGTAACCAACCAAAGATTATTTTTGTAAAAGATACGATGCGATTTGGAGCTTGGCTGTTAGCTAAAAGGAAGCCTGAAAAACAAAACAGGGGAAGCGCAGAAAGAGATGGCATCTCTGCAAGGCGGTACATTTCAATGAAAATTACANTAAGATCTATTCCAACGGTAAAAAATTGATATAGAGCCATGCCACATATAACNACGAATAGGGGAGTACCGGCAATAGAAAAAATTGCGGTAATTAGATAAATCATGTTGGCCTAATGGTTTTGAGTCCCTGTATTAGAAATCGTAATGAGAGGACGAAAAATACGATTGGGAATATTAGTTGGACAGACCAAGAAGGAAAAGATGAAAATGCCAAAGCTCCATACGCATATTCGTCAAGAACAAATCTTATAGAATGAAAGGTGAGAAAGGAACATACAACAAATGACATGAAACGTCTCAGAATATTAAATACTTGTTTTATGGATTTCGAAGTAAAAAAGTCAATCTCTATACGCAAGTTTTTATCGTCTCGGGCGGCAACAACTGCGCCCCACATACCGGTCCATAAAACGAGATGCCGGATTAAGGGATCTATAAAAGCGTATGATTGATCAAATAACATCCGAAGGATTATCTGTCCTGAAGAAAATAAAATGACCAAGGAAATTAACGAGACAAGTAGACAATTCTCAAATGCATGAAATCCTTTTGATANNTTTCTCATTCAGATCGGTTCCTGTATGTTTCAAGGTAACCTTTAATTAACTGATTCGCTTCTTTTGAAATCACGGATCCAACTAATTTCTTCTCTGTTTGCAGGACCCATTTTTTAAACGTGCTAATATCTTCTTTATCCGTTATCAATTCCTGTAAACCTTGTGACTTCAAAGCTTCTATTGATTCACTGTTTTCTTTTCTAGTCAAAAGAGATAGCTTTCGCATGTGGCGTAAAGAAATATCGTTAAAAATTTTACGATGTGATTTACTCATGCGATCAAATNCTCGTTTGTCGATAAGAAATGCACCTAAAGTGTAATTTATGGGTAGAGAATTGAAATAATTTACCCTTGTAAACCATTGGAGAACTATGGATGCAGCTGGAGAGGCGTATGCAACATCTATCAAGTTTGTTTCTAATCCCATCAAAACATCAGGAATGGAAAGGGGAATCGAATTGACCTTAGCTAAATTGAATAACGTTTCCGTTATTGGTTCATTTTCCATTCGCCAGACATTAGAGTTTCGTATATCGTCAATATTGCGTACGGGATCCTTGGATAGGATATGTACAAAACCAATATCTGACCATCCTAAATGGACATACCCTTTTTCTTCGTATTGATCTTTAAAAAAACCGTCCATTTGTTCAAGAACAAAATCTATCTCCTCATAATCGTTAAAAAGAAACGGCATTTGAACACCTAAAATATCCGGCACAATGCTGCTAAAACCTTGAGCGGCGAAACTTCCTCCATGAAGCTGTCCAATCCGCATTTTTCTTAGAACAACTTCTTCGTTGCCCTGAACGCCACCAGGATAAATTTTTAATTGTACCTGATTCTCTGTCGCAGTTCGTAATTCAGCATCAATCTCTCGTAATGCAAGTACCCAACTGCTCCGATCGGGAGCCAGAGTAGCAATTTTGATCGTTAAACCAAAAACGTCACTAACAAAGACAAATCCGAGAAAAGATAAGGTTAAGCAGTATTTGGGAAGTCGTAACCTAAAAGAAATCATCAGCATTATCCAAAAGTAAATGTGCACGTTGCTGAGCGACGGTGTTCTCAAGCAAGTTTGCCGACTCAACCGATATCTTTTGATCAATTACGTGCTTTAAAAGGCGGTCATGTAACGCTCTGTCAAATGTTTGCCGCGTGTAGTATTCGGCCATCAACACATAAGGAAGCATAGACTCTTCATTTGTCAATTCAATGCATTTTTCGAAATGATAACGAGATAATTCCGGATCGCCACCGAGCATTATAGGAAGTGCTGAGTAGAATACGCCTAAAAACAGATGAGCACTACCGTTGTTAAACGTTTCGTCTGTCTGGACAATCCATTTCATTAAATAGATTACCTTAGGTAATTCAGCAATAGCATTCATAGAATGTAAATTCGAATTGATCCATCCACCCCATGCAGTAGCACACCAATAAACGACATCTACATCTTCTTTCTTCAGACCGTCAACTATTTTCTCAAAATTTTTAAAAGGAAGTCTGTCTATATTCTCTAAATTTAAATGAACAGCAAAGGCTCGCTTACCATACGCATGTGCACGCTCGAAAATAGGAATAGCTCTCTCTGGATCGCGCATCTCAACGAGTGCACCGTATGATGAATAGGCTTCCGTTGCTTGGATTAAAAGGTTAAAGTCATTAGGTTGGTCAATTAAAAACGCGTCTATGGCAAGAAGGAGAGGCGGCAATGCCTGTTCTATAAGAAGGGGGTCGGTATGATTACGCGTTGCAGTCGTAAAATCCTCAACAATACCGCCAATAATCGATTGTTTAATTCGACTCGCACAACTAACGTTCACTACACAGAGAAATAGTATAATCGCGTAGTTGAAAGTAATGGAACTCAAAAAACGTTTTAGTTGATAAAAATNAGCTTGATAAATCCAATTAAAACGCTTCAAGGTATTTTTTTTTTATTTAAAGCGGTATGCACAATGGACAAATCCCTATCACCATTTTTAAATGGGTTTTTTCTATGTGTTTATGATCAAATAGCTTTTTATTAATGTTACAATCGGAAATGGAAAAAGAGTGCGAACTGTTTAAACTATTGCGTTCATNCCCAATATGCTTTTACGAATTGATAGCGTCAAGTCGACACANGTTAATTCATCTTAAATGTTTCATTAATGCACTCAGAAGATTTCTTTTTAATTGAACAATTTACGGCAAGCGAAATAAAAGATTTTAGAGACTGATCACAATCGTAAAATACGGTTTCGAAATTTGGCATACCAGAATTGTATCNTTTATACGAAAGAAGCCGCGCATTGTTTATTTCCCATTTTAAAAAATTCTCATAATTTTTGTTTTTGTAGTTTTTTAAAGTTTTAGAGAAACTAAATTTTTCTTCGTTGAAAATCTTTTCCCNCTTAGACAAGATCACCATTTTATTCGTTTCGGTATTATACAAACTATCTAGTCTATCGACTACATTTTCAATAAAAGAACGGAATCTTTTTGAGTCTTGTTCGTCAACCTTTAGATTTTCAATATATTCAGAATTAGGTCCAAATTGTTGGTTTAAAAACTCTTCTGCCCCTTTTCTTCCCACAAAAGAAGCTAAACTTTCATTAAAGTCTGTCATTCCGTCGAAATAAACCGTCGAGTGCGTCAATTCATGTAAAATTAACTCGGTGAGATTTCCAACTGGTAAGGATAAGGTTGTGCTTAAGAGGGGATCGGAAAAATATCCTAACGTGCTATAAGCCGATACAGGAGTCAGTTGTACATCGTAGTTCAAATTTTTTAACTGATAATATTCTTCTTCTGCACGAGTCTTATCAAAAAAACCCTTATATGGTAAAAATCCAACTATGGGGAATCGCCATAAATATGCTTCAAAAGCATATGGTGGCGAAGCACTGATATTCCAACTAACTGGATTGCCTTTTGTATCGTAATATGATTTAAAATTTTTTTCGGTTTTTAGGCCTATATTTTTTGCAAAAATAAGTAGAGAGTCTACGAGTATTAGTTTTTGTTTAATAGTTGAATCTTGGGTGGACAAATGAATTTCTTCTAAATTCACAGTCGATGTAACAATGTTCAACTGTCCTTTAGCTAAGTGTAAATAATAACCTAAGCCACAACCCAAGAATGGATTTATAATCAAAATCAGAAGGAAGCATCTAAGTTTTCTCATAAAAACTTACTTGGGTTTCCATTTTAGCTTATCGATAACAGGTTGAATCTGATCAAGGGTTTTATAGCTTATTGACATACGTCCACTATTGTTATTTTTATGATTGAATTCAACCTTTAGTCCAAGTAATGCTGTTAATTCTCTTTCTAGATACTCAATGTTTACATTGTTTGAGTTATCTATTTTATCATAATGTTGATTGTTATTAGATACGGCCTTAGTTCTTTTGATATGGTTTACAAGTTTTTCTGTTTTTCTTACACTTAACTCTTCATCTATAATTCTATCAGCAACTTCTTTTGCCTTATCTTCAGGAAGAGATACTAAAACTCTTGCATGCCCGAAACTTAGATCGCCGTTTGAAATATGCCTTTTTACATTGTTAGGCAAGGATAACAGCCTTAACACGTTGGCTATAT
>NZPK01000137.1 GCA_002693325.1 Gemmatimonadota bacterium
TCTTCTTCAAGATTCAACTGAGTTAGTTGAGAAAGAAAATTCGCCTTCTCTGGGCGCTCCAAATGCGCCAATTAAGTTTGTAGACGATCACACAGGAGACGAGGTCAACTATAAACGCGCTTCTCCGAAAGCGAGAAAAATTGCTGCATCAAAAAACGTTGACATATCGTTAATAACGGGGACTGGCGCAAATGGACGAGTGGTTAGTGCTGATGTTGAGGACCTCCTTAAAGAAACCGATTCGAAATCGGTTACGGACACTACATTGGGAAATAGAATCGCAGAGCGTGATGTCATTAAAACTGATAACTCTGTCGATTTACTTCCTGCGGAAAAAGTAGCTAGTCAACGTCTTACCATGAGTTATCAGCAGACACCACACATCCATCTTTCTCTCGATGTATCTGGAATTTGGCTCGAACAGTTGCGAAAAGGATACAAACTAGAAGGTAAACAAATCAGTTATAATTCGTTAATAGTTAGGGGAATAGCTTTGGCGTTAGAAGAATTCCCACGAGTTAACAGTCACTTTTGCGAGGGAGGTTTTCTTCCCCAAAAAGAAATTGATATTGGGCTTGCCGTAGCAGCTGACAGTGGGCTTATTGTGCCAGTTATCAGGTCCGCTAATCGACTTACTATTGACGAATTGGCCGTTGAAAGTAATCGGCTAATCGATTCTGCGCGTAATGGTAGACTTTCTATAGATGATTGCGTTGGCGGAAGCTTTACGATCTCCAATCTGGGAATGCTTGGTATAAGCCAATTCACTGCAATTATTAATCCTCCGCAGGTTGCAATTATGGCTATTGGAGCTATCGAAAAAAAAGTTGTTCCAATTGGAGAGGACGGATTTGGATTACGGTCGCAATTCACACTTACTCTCGGAGCAGACCATCGGGTCTTAGACGGTGCGATCTCAGCACGTTTTCTTTCTAGGGTAAAAAAGATAATTGAAACACCGGGTTTGCTTGCTTGATATCTAACGCAAAAATTGATGATAGACTGCTNAAGATTCGTGATTTTGTCTTATCTACTTATCANGATTTGAGAGTTATTTCAAGNTATGCAGAGATTGGACTATGGAAATCTGAAGAGTCGTTAATATTNGANTACGTACGAGATGAAGCTAGAGTCCTCGATATAGGTTGTGGACTNGGAAGAACCAGTATTCCCATGGCGGAAATGGGATTTAAAGTTACCGCTATCGATTTAAGTTCAGGAATGTTAGATGCCGCAAGAATACTGGCTGAGGAGAATGAAGTCGCCATACGCTTTGAAAATATGGACGTTATGAAAATGAATTTGGATGATGAATCATTTGATGTGGCTCTATTTTCCTATAATGGATTCGAACTCGTGCCTGGATTTCAGGGTAAAATGGTAGCCTTGAATGAAATAAATAGAGTTTTGAAGCCAGGTGGCGTATTTATTTTTACCACTCACTCCCTATTTGCAATAAACCGTTATTGCGGACTTAGGCTAGCAGCATTTTTCAGGTTTCTGGGGCGTAAAATTTTTGGATTTCCGTTCAAGGAATCGGAACTCGGTGAACGATTTTCAGACGCGGATAATGAAGAAGTTAAGTATATACAAATATCGCCTCCCTCTCGTATTCTCTGGATGCTGAAGAAAAGTGGGTTTGAAATACTGCATTATAATACCCGAAAACGCATAGAAAAACGGCAAAAATATAGATTCTTCGATTGTTTTGCCGATGGCGAACGATTTTTTGTTTGCTCCAAGAAGTAGCGAAAAAACCTATTACTTCCCCTAAAACTTGACCGTTGGTTATGTGTCGGTTATCTTCCACTTGTCAAGTGTTTAATATCAGTCAACGATCAAACGGCTCGTTCGAATTCGAGAAGCCCTTTAGTCTCAAAATATTCTAAACCGATTTAGGATCATGAAGTTAGACAAAAAAAAACAACTATCGATTGCATACGGAATTCTTACCGTTTTATTATTACTCAGCCTTTCAAATTACTTTGAAAATCAGGTGGATAATGTTCCATATAGCCAATTTCGAAGCTGGGTCCAAGAAGGTTTAGTAACTGAGTGCAATATTGGTACGGAAACTATAAGTGGCAAGGTCTTGGCTGGCGGAGTAGAACGAGGTTTCTACACGCAGCGGGTAGATGATCCTGAATTAGTAAGCCTTTTGGATGAGCATGGCGTGCGCTACAAAGGTCGTGATGAAAATACCTGGCTAACAACGTTGCTCGGTTGGATTCTCCCTGCTGTAGTTTTCGTCGGAATATGGATGGTAATGGCCCGTCGCATGGGGGGAGGATCTGGTGGACTCATGTCTATTGGTAAAAGTAAAGCCAAGATTTTCATGGAAAAAGGTACTGGTATAACATTTGTNGATGTTGCCGGTATCGATGAGGCCAAGGCAGAATTAGAAGAGATCGTCGATTTTTTACAAAAACCAGAAAAATTTCAGGCATTGGGTGCACGNATTCCCCGTGGAGTGCTTTTAGTCGGTCCTCCAGGGACCGGTAAAACGTTACTAGCTAAAGCTGTTGCTGGAGAGGCTGGAGTACCATTTTTCTCTCTTAGTGGTTCAGATTTCGTTGAAATGTTTGTTGGCGTGGGTGCCGCGCGTGTTCGCGATTTATTNGAACAGGCGAAGAAACATGCACCAGCTATAATCTTCATAGACGAGTTAGATGCTCTTGGAAAAGCAAGAGGCCCAGGCGCNTTTGGCGGGCACGATGAGCGCGAGCAGACCTTGAATCAATTGCTNACNGAACTCGATGGATTCGAAACAAACGCTGGTGTGATTTTAATGGGTGCGACCAATAGGCCTGAAATACTAGATCCCGCCTTACTAAGACCGGGTCGGTTCGATAGGCAAGTTAGTGTGGATCGACCGGATGTTAAAGGTAGAGAAGCCATTTTAAAAATCCACGCGAAGGAAGCGGTTCTCGCCGATGAAGTACAATTGCAAAAACTTGCNGTTAGGACGCCTGGATTTGCTGGTGCGGANCTNGCAAATGTAATCAANGAAGCNGCACTTCTTGCTGCTAGACGTGANAAAAATTCNATCACAATGAGTGAATTAGAGGAAGCCATAGAGAGATCGGTNGCCGGTTTAGAGCGTAAAAGTAGAGTNTTGAATGATAAGGAAAGACGNATTGTTGCNTATCACGAAGCAGGCCATGCTTTGGTTGGAGAAATTTTACCGCAAGCTAATCCCGTACAAAAAATTTCGATAGTTTCTCGGGGAGTTGCTGCTTTAGGTTACACTCTCAATATGCCGACCGAGNACAGATATTTAATGACACTCGAAGAAATCGAGGACACATTGGCGTCTGTGCTGGGTGGTAGGGCAGCGGAAGAGATTGTGTTTGGGGAAATTTCAACTGGTGCTTCCAACGATTTAAAACAAGCCACNAGCATGGCGGAACGTATGGTAAAAGAATACGGTATGAGTGAACGTTTAGGACTGGTTGCTCAGAGATCTGATCAACACAGAGAAAANTTNATGGGAGCAGGNTCACAAGATAGACCTTATAGTGAAGAGACAGCAAANGCTATTGACGAAGAAATTAGCCGAATAATTCGGACTGGCTATAATCGAGCCAAGACAATATTAAACGAGCAAAGAGATTCTCTGGAGAAAACTGTTGCCATTCTTTTCGAAAAAGAGGTTATGGATGGCGATGAGCTTAGGACGCTGCTACGCGAGGCGGGTGTAAATCTCAAAGAAAATGATTCCGAGCCGGGTAAAAAAGAAACCGAAGTTGATATCTCCTCAGAAGAAGATAAACCTGAAAAAAATAATGGCAGTGTCTCTCTTGAAGAAAAAAGTAGTGATAGTAGTGAAAATGCTATCTAGCCTTGAATTCTACTGGCAATTACTTCAAGTTCAACTGCCGCACCCATTGGAAGTGAATTGACGCCTACAACTGCTCGCGCATGCTTGCCTTGGTCCTCAAAAATTTTACCAAATAAGTTAGAAGCCCCGTTCAGTACGATTGGATGTTCCGAAAATGTATTCGTCGAGCGTATATAACCGTTTATTTTTATAATGCGCAATTTATCTAATCCTTTGTTAACATAATTAAGAATACTTAACGCATTTATAGCGCATAATTCAGCGGCACAAGCTCCATCCTCTACGGTCATATCTAATCCCAAAGTGCCTGAAAATTTGATTTTACCATCGGTAATAGGCAGTTGGCCTGAAATGATGATCTGATCCTGTGACTTTACGGCAGGAACGTATGCTCCAATTGGAGATGGAGGANGAGGGAGTGTTAAGCCGATTGAATTAAGCCTTTGTTGGGGATTCATATATACCTTCGACTTTNGAGTTGTGTTTCTGATAATATCAAACATTAAAACTATGATAATTTTAGTGATTTGCTAAATTTTAATTTAAAAGAGAAATNGCCNCTATTCGAGCTATTGANGAAAAAAGATTTTTTNTTTCTTTGGTTAGCTAATGGATTTTGGTGGCAGGCGATGTGGATTGAGTCAATCTTAATTGGATGGCTGACCTTTGAAATTACAAACTCAGCATGGTCTCTATCAGTAGCAGGATTTTGTAGAGCGATACCGCTTCTCNTTATTGGACCCACTGCACCAATAGTCATGCAATCATTTTCGAAGCGAACGATCCTGCGGTTTTTGCAGGGTGGTGCTGTTTTATCTAATACAATTCTCACTGTTATTCATCTAACTTATGGAATAACTTATACAACGATTTTGGTGTATTGTTTGTTCATGGGTACTTTATGGTCTATCGACTGGCCAACTAGGCGTTCGATTTTGCCTGATATTGTCGGGGACAAGCGTATTGTAGACGGTTTACTGTTGGAAAATGTACTTCAGAGCTTTTCCCGAGTAATTGGTCCAGTAGGTGGCGGATATGCTTTGGCNGTAATAGGTATTTCAGGATCTTTGGTAACACTCACAATTATTTCAATCGCCGGACTAATCTGCCTTTTGAAAATAGAAATTAATTCTGTGCATCAAATAATTATTACTAAAAAAGAAGGGGCAATAAATGAACTATTGGAGGGATTAAGATTTGTGCGAAGCCAAACGGCAGTTTTAGGCGTATTCGTAATAACACTCATTATGAACGTATGGGCCTTTCCTTTTTCAACAATATTACCGGCAATTGCACGCGATGTTTTGAATCAAGGACCGGTCGGGCTAGGGNTTTTAGCNGCTGTTAACGGTCTTGGANTNNCAATNGGGTTAACGATTATAAATAANTTCAAGAATAAATTANGGAATGAATTTNTTTTNGTATCNGGATCCTTNATNGTTTGTATTNGATTATTTNTATTCTCGCTTACAGACGATATGGCTNCCGCTCTTATATTTCTTTTNCTTTCAGGTATAGGACAAGCTGGTTTTAGTGTGATGCAGAGCTCAATAATTCTAAATAGAGTTCCGGACACTATGCGCAGTCAAACTATGGGAATAATTGTTTTTGCAATTGGATTTAGTCCTTTAGGTAAATTACAGGCAGGAGCTACAGCTGAATTTTTAAACTGCCAAATTGCAGTTACATCCATGGCGTTAATCGCGGGTATTGGACTTATCTTTATTGGGTTTTATATCAAAGAATATGGCTTGTACAACGCAATAGATCAAAAATGAAAATTAATTTATATTAAGGGTAAACAATTAAAGGAATGATTATGATGAATTCGGTTGTTGCCGCACAATTGTATACATTACGTGACTTTACTAAAACAGAGAAGGATATTCGTGAAACATTCGCTCGTGTAAATGATTTAGGTTTTGAGGCAGTTCAAATTTCTGCACTGGCAAAGATAGATGCCAACGTTTTGCGCGACATTGCTGATAAAAATCAATTAAAAATTATCGCTTCGCATATATCTTATGATTTAATTCTAAATGATATCAATAGCGTGATTAATGATCATAAGACACTCGGTTGTCGGCANGTCGCAATTGGCGGTTTGCCACCGGAATATAGGAATCGAGATGGATTTTTACGTTTTGCTCATGAATCATCTGAAGCTGTAAAACCTATTATCGATGCCGGTTTAACGTTTAGTTATCACAATCATAGCTTCGAACTTGAAAAGTTTGGTGAACNAACTGGATTTGATATTTTAATTGAAGAAAGCAATCATGATTATTTCTCATTTGAAATTGANACNTATTGGATTCAGCATGGTGGGGCNAACCCTGTAACTTTTCTAAACCGTTTGAGGGACAGGATGCACGTGGTACATTTGAAAGATATGGCAATGANTGGTACGCAACAATTATTTGCTGAAGTCGGTGAAGGAAATTTAGAATGGGATCTNATTTTGGAGGCTTGTAAGNCNGCTAATATNGAATGGTACATTATAGAGCAAGATGTATGTCAAGGTGATCCATTCAAAAGTTTACAGACNAGTTTAAATAATCTTAAGCGCATGGGAATTTGTTGATTGGATTTTNAATAATTATCAGAGGAAATATAATGCCTACGTTAGACTGTTTTACCCTACAAGATAAAATTGTAATCGTGACTGGTGCTGGAAGAGGGATTGGTAAAGTAATTGCAAAGGATGCAGTTAAATCNGGTGCAAAAGTAGCTTTAGGTAGTCGATCCACAGAAGAACTAAAAACTCTCTCTGATGAAATTGAATTACACGGTGGAGAGAGTTTCTTTCACGAACTGGATGTAACTAATGTATCCTCTATAGAGGCATTCATGGAAGCGGTAGTGAATAGATTCGGTCGAATCGACGTATTAATTAATAATGCAGGTTTTAACAAATTGGCTAAAATTATTGACTACGATGAAGAACTGTTTGACACAATAATTGATTCGAATTTGAAAAACGTGTTTTTTTGTAGCCAGTACGCTGCCAAACGGATGATTAACCAAGGCGATGGTGGTGTTATTATCAATATTTCCTCTCAGGCTGGAGTTGTGGGTGCGCCAGAAAGAGGACCTTACAGCGGTGCCAAAGGCGGCGTAAATAATATGACTAAGACGATGGCTGCTGAATGGTCAGATTTTGGTATTCGGGTAAATGTTGTTGCTCCAACGGTTACTCGTTCTCCTTTAGCTGAGCAGGCAATGAAAGATAGCAAAGCCTTTTCAGACGCTGTTAAAGAGAAGAATCTAATTCGACACGATCTTGCTGAGCCGGAAGAGATCTCAGCCCCAGTGATCTTTCTTGCTTCTCCGGCAGCATCTATGATTACTGGTCATACGTTAGTCGTTGATGGTGGATGGACAATTATTTAGGCAATTCGGGTAGCGTTAAAAGATCTTGATAGTAGCGCGAAAACGTTTCCTCCATTTTTTCTGTGATGTGTATGTCCGTGAATTTTCTCGGTTCTTCTGTTACTGCTTGGGAAAGGCAGAATGTTGTTAACAGTGTTATAAGATTTTGTACGTCTC
Source organism: Gemmatimonadota bacterium (assembly GCA_002693325.1). Lineage (GTDB taxonomy): Bacteria > Latescibacterota > UBA2968 > UBA8231 > UBA8231. The sequence continues at coordinate 7,391 of NZPK01000137.1, forward strand.
TAAGATCGACAATCTCTGCTTTAAGTTTATTTACTCCATCATTATGATAATTATCCAGTGGAATAGCTACGGCTCCAGTTTTATAACCANAGTCAACTAGAGGTGTAGCCTCACAAGCTCCACCATCCATGAGCTTGCGTTGAAAACAGAAATCTGAGTTCATGTTTTGTAGGTACTTGGCACAATTTGTTAAAGCTGATGTTAAATTCGGATTGAATATTTTTATACGATCACCTACTCTGACAATTGGGCCCGCACCGAGTGTAGCTCCAGCACGAATACTAGAACATTCAATATTCACATAAAGATCTTTTTTACTTAAATAATTATCCTTTAATGCACCAAGCATTCCTGCAAATCCNACCTCTTCTGCTCTTGTTAGTAAAACNCCTGCTTTTACTTGAGCTTTAGTAATTGAAAGTCCAGCAATTGTGCTCAACGCTACTCCTACGCCTACTAGATCATCACAGGACCTTGCATGTAAACGGTGACCATATACTCTCCATGGTNTAACATCNAAACAGCAGAATGATTGTTTTAAATATTCTAATTTCTGATCTNTTTCAAAATGAATTTCGACCTTAATTCTCGAATTTCTTGGTTCAAAGATTCTTCTTATATGACCTTTATTNGATGATTTTTTAGTTGTGTACGCTGGGTTNTAAACTAATACAGGATGATTCATTAGAAGATTTTTGTTAATTCCTCCATAAACGCCATATATACTTTTGTTCAAGTCGATTTTTTTTTCCCAACGAAANCCGGGATGGTCTAAATGGGCCGTTAAAATTGACCGATGGACTTTNCTTGAGGTATTTCCGTCATATTTNATNAAGATGTTNCCGTACTGATCTTCNGAATATTTTAATAGTGGATAGTTCTCTAGAAAACGGTAAACACTTGATTTTACATATCCTTCACAAAATGGTGCGGTAGGTTGTTTTACAATAGACCGGATTATATCAATGAACGAAACTTTTGACATTTATAGTACTCCATGGTTAATAAGTAAAGTCTGATATTTTTAAATATGAGGTGAATTGCTACTAACATTAGCTAAGGTTAAATTTCGTAATANATGAGTATTAGTTCCAAACAAATTCTATTTAAAACGAAACCATGTGAAAAGATTAGTTCCAGATATATATAATAATTATTTGAGAGGGCGATCAGAGAATATTTTTTCCGGCGAAGAAACCAATCTTCGGCCTAGATGTTTTTATATAGGAATTTCACTGAGCTTTTTTCTTGCTATAGGCGCCCCTTATGCGAACATGATCATACGTGGATCGTATATGGCAAGAGATTTCACTACTCCTGGTGCAATTGCAATATTTCTTCTTCTGGTTGGGCCCATCAATGCGCTGCTAAAATGGTCAAGAACGCCTTTAAGGGCACTGATTGTCTTTTTTAATGTTTATACGTTTATAGTTATTCGATATATTATTGATTCCAATCTGGATATGTATTCACCGGCTCTTATATTCTCAACATTCTTTTCATTATTAGTACTTGCAAATTTATTGAGTGTTCTTTTTGGTAAAGCGAGTCTTTTCTTAAATAGAGCCGAGCTGATTTTAGTTTATATAATGCTCCTTATTGTGTCGGCTTTATGTACCATGGGATTTAGTGAACAATTTCTTCCNATGATCACCGCAATATTCTATTTTGCAACACCAGAGAATAAGTGGCAGGAACAATTATTTCCATTTCAACANCANAATAAAATCTTAGTTAATGATGGTGATGGTAATAAAGGGTTTTATGAAGGACTAACTNNACCTGATACCATCCCATGGAGTAGTTGGACTGAACCATTAATATTATGGGGAATATTCTTTTTAGCATTATACGTGTNTATGGTTTGCGTTGCAGTTATTCTTAGGCGCCAGTGGACCGAACGTGAGCGNTTGAGTTATCCACTTACTCAAGTGGCGTTGGATGTTGTTAAGGAAGAAAATTCTGATTCTNTNGTAAANGGTTTTTTTAAGAATCGAATAATGTGGTACGGAGCAGCCATCCCCATTTTAGTTGGGAGTCTTAATGCCTTAAATANGTACGATCCTTCATTCCCTATAGTAAAGTTGATTTGGTTTCTACCNTTCGTTGGTAAGCAGATACTACAGATAAGTATAAGTTTTGCTATGGTGGGATTTTCATTCTTTATAAACACAAATATTGCTGTCGGAATTTGGTTTTTCCATCTCCTNTCAAAATGTCAAAAAGAGCTTCTTTTTTTAAGTGGTATTAAATCATCGCAAACGATTAGCTATGGTGTATCACAGATGCCNTTGATGGCATATCAAGGCGTTGGTGCGTTAATTGCAATGGTGCTAATTGGGTTCTGGATAGGTCGCAATCATTATATGGATGTTTTTAAAAAGGCTATCGGTAAAGCTACACATATAGACGACCGAGACGAAATCATCTCTTATAGGTTAGCAGTGATAGGATGTGTGGGAAGTATTTTTATTATGAGTNTATGGTTATGGATTATGGGAACNAAACTATGGGTTGCTATTCTGTTTGTTCTCGTAGCTCTTCTTATTTTCATTGGAATTACGCGAATTGTTAGTGAAGCAGGCTTAGCAGCTGTAAGAACTCCAATGATAGCCCCCGATTTGTTAACATTGGGATTTGGCTCCACTCTAATCGGATCCGGCGGTATATGGAATCTTTCTATGGCATATATTTGGGCGGCCGATGTTAGAGTATTTGTTATGGCAAATTGTTCCAACGGATTAAAACTCATTGAGGAAATGCCTGTTAAACTTCGTCGGATCGTNTTNGGATCTATCGTCATTGCTCTTTTCATAGGAGCTATGGGATCNATATGGATGATTTTTAATATGGCATATCAACACGGTGGTATAAATTTGAATTCGTGGTTTTTTAAAAGTGCACCTGCAGTTNCATATAAATTTGCGCAACGTAATCTAGATGCGAATAATCAGGTATATTGGACGGGCTGGTCCTTTTTCGCTGGTGGTGGTGCCGCGATGTTATTAATGACAATAGCAAGGCAACGGATTTCCTGGTGGCCTATACATCCAATTGGTTTTCCTGTTGGTGGCAATTATTTAATGGAGAAGGTTTGGTTCAGTATTTTTTTGGCATGGGGTATTAAAATTGTTTTAATGCGTTATGGCGGAGCCAATGTCTTTAAAAAAAGTCAAAAATTTTTTTTAGGATTAATAGCTGGACAGTTTATTTGTAGCGGTATCTGGTTGGTTATAGATTTCTTCACCGGTAAAATTGGGAACGTGATTTTTGATATTTAAATTAAAGCCCAAATTTTTAATGGGTTTTTCAATATTTCTGGGGATGGGTTCAATTTCCTTTGGTCAAGATTATGTTGAAGACCTTGATTTTACCGTTGCATTTTTGGCTGGTTTGAATAGTCGAATCACGGGTTATCCTGGATCTGAAAAGGCAGCGAAATTTATTGAAGATAAGTTAATTGAATATAAATTGGGAGATGTTAAAAGAGAAAGTTTTGATATGACTTCTCTAGCTCCTATTATATTTCAAAATGTTATTCAAAATAACAAATCAATATACTTTATAGGCACAAAAGTTGAATTGATTGATAAAGCTATAGATAATATTAAAATTCAATATCCAAA
>NZPK01000138.1 GCA_002693325.1 Gemmatimonadota bacterium
GGGTCATTTGACGAACGACGGAACTAAAGTTAAGTCATGGAGGCATCTTTCTGGAGATTATCCGACCGATTATTTGTCATGGGTATTCATTAGACCGGGAATCATCATAGGGCATGTATGGACGTTTATACGAACCGTAGCAAGACCTAAGCACGATAAAATAAATCATATAACTCATTTTTTCTTTCTTATCGAATAGGCCGATGGCAGACTCTATTCACGGTGCTTATTGGCAATTTTATTATTATTTAGATCTTTAACGGCTAATTGACGTGCAATTCGTTCTGCACTAGCTTGAGCAGGTCGCTATTATTTTTTGTTCATTCGTAGTGCTTATCGAGAGGCTAAGTTGATGAAGGGGTACTGGATCAATCATGTAGTCGACATCAAGAATCCTGAACTTTTTGGAGCTTACGCTGAAGCGAGTAAGCCATTGTTTCAGGGTGACAACAAATATGGTGCTAAGCTTGTGATCTTCGGTCCTGTTTCCGCGACGGTGTTGGGCGATCCTGTACAATACGCTGCAGTCGCTGAGTTCAATACTGTTCAGGCTGCAATTGACTTTTGGGATGATCCGGAATACGCTGCTGCTCGTGGGCTAATGGGCTCTAAAGACGACGAAAGTGCTGTTGTCGATCGTCGTGTATGTTGTATCGAAGGTGAGCCGCTGAAAATAGCTCCGGGACAAGGTTTCTGGCTCAATCATGTGCATGAGATTGTTGATGAGACAGCATTTTTTAGTTACGCCGAGGCAAGTATGTCAAACTTTACATCTACTAGCTTTGGGATGGTTGTGCATCAGCATGCAGGTAAGCAGAAAATCCAATTGGCCGCAGCTCTCGGTTTCGAAAGTATAAACAAGGCGACTGGAATTTATCACACGGCAGAATACGGAGTAGCATTAGCTGCTGGAGGCATGGAGGAAAAGGAAGACGAAGTTGTCAAGCGCACCATCTGCGCCGTCGAAGTGCCAAAATAATATCCATTAAAAAGTAAAAACTATTTGACACGATTTTGGCAAGAATTTTTCTATTTGACGCTAACGCTGTAAGCTCACGCTCTGTCTTTTTGAATTCAGACGAATTATTTTGACCTTAGTTGGTCTGATATAATCTATAAAATATATTAGCATGTTTGAGTAATAGTTGATGGGGTAAATGGGTAACAAACAGATCACGCTATTCTCTGTCACTTTCATTTAACACGGGAATAAAGTATGAAAATTTCAGAAATCGAACTTATCTCTTTTTCGATTACCGCAACGGGTCGTCGAACTAAGTGGGGCTATGGCGAGCAAGGGCCAGAGCGCCAAGTACAATATGCGATCACGCGTATAGCCACTGACAACGGATTAGAAGGTTACTCGGAACAGGGTTACCCCTATTTTTATTCACCGCAACAGGATGAAATAGATAATATCGTTAAGCCGTTATTAATGGGTGAAGATCCTCTCGATAGGGAAAGACTTTGGCAGCTTATGGCTCGGCACCGTGGGTTTTCGGAGGGACTGGTAGGTAATATTGATTGTACTTTGTGGGACTTAGCAGGTAGAATGACAGGCTTATCCATATCAAGACTTCTTGGTCGCGCAAGAAATAAGATTAAAGCTTATGCGAGTACTGCGCCAAACTTAGGTACTCCGGAAGATTATGCTAAGCATGCGCTAGATTGTAAAAGAGCTGGGTATAAAGCGTATAAGGTTCACGCTAATATATATTGGGATCCAATTAAAAAAGAGGCGGCTCCCGGGCGGCCAGCTTTTCCTAAAGAAGATGTTGATATATGTCGAGCTGTTCGTGAAGCTGTTGGAGATGACATGGTCCTTATGCTCGATCCTTGGGGGATTTATACGCTAGATGAAGCCATATGGGTTGGTAGAAAAATAGAAGAGTTAGACTATTATTTCTATGAGCATCCAATGCATGAGCGGCAGATAGAGCCCTATCGTAAGTTATGTAGTGAACTGAAAATACCAATATGCGGACCTGAACTGGCCCCTGAAGGTGTGTTTAGTCGGGCGGAATGGGCCCTACAGCGTGCTACGGATATTGGTCGCACGGATATAAATTTTGGGGGTATAACAGGTGTTCGCAAGACAGTCGATATGTATGAGGCACTTGGTATGAAATGTGAGATCCACGTTGGTGGATTTGGTAATGGACAGATTATGTCGGCAACAAGCGAAGACACCTGTGAGTATTATGAGCGCGGTCTACTAGGTTTAGATATGGTAGATACGCCTACTCCACCTTATTTAAAGACGCCCTGTGATCCAATGGATGAAGATGGAAATGTGTTACTCCCAGATGGCCCTGGTTTGGGATACGAACTTGATTGGGATTATATCGACAGCCATCGCTTTCCACGCTGAAAATGTGAAGAGTGGGATGGGCTCCTTCCAAGTTTCTTCTACTCGGTAAAGAATAATAAATTGCTGACTCGATACATTACAGCAATGATAGTTTCTATTTTATTTTGTAATTTGATCATTAATTTTTTCTCAAGGAAGTAATCTTAAAATCTTATTGATACTCCATAAAAAAAGGCAGGGCCCTTTGGAAGAAATGTTAAATTCTGCAACAGGTAATACCACTGTTAATCAGTTTCCTCGCCTACCTTATAAATTGGACTGTTTTAATCACTCGACGTGTGTGGGGCTTGTCATGCTTGCGCTTTCTAAGGCAAATTTTCGTTCAAGTGGTAATATTCTAAATAATGTTAATTTTTATTGCATAATTATGACTGTTTTTGGGTTTGGTCAACCCATGGCATGGCTAAAAGTTTGAGGGCATTATCTTTGTAGTCTGCACCCAAATTATCTAGGCCATAGACAACCTTATTTGCATCTTCCTGCACTAGCGTGCCAAAGGCTCTATCCCAAATTGAAAAAATGTTACCATAATTTCTATCAGTCCATGGTTGTTTGAAATGATGGTGTATTTTGTGTAAATCGGGAGTAACAAAGATTATAGAAAAAAAACGATTAAGTGTTGCCGGAATTCTTATATTCGCGTGGGTAAAATAGGTAAAAAATATTGTAATAAACATGAATAAGAAATAGTGTGATACGGGTATGCCCATAATTATCAAAGTTGCGAACGAAAATATCTATCTTAATAGGTAATCGCCAGGATGGTGGCGAGTGCCAGATGTTGCGTCTACCCTTGTATCACTGTGATGGATTTTGTGGAATTTCCACATCCAACTAACTTTATGAAGTAGATAGTGTACGAGATATTGTGCTACCATATCAAGTATTAAGAGAGAAATAACCACTTCGATCCACTGCGGGAAATCAAACCAGAATAGTATCCNCAACTCATATTGTTGAAAAAACCACAAAAACTTAACTAGGAAAAACCCAAAACACAGATTGATAACCGAAATATTCAGAAAGAAGAAAAGGTTTATAAGACCATGCCTGACTTTGTTGTAATCAAAGCGAAATAAAGGCACACGTTGTTCTAAAATCCAGCATAGGATCAAGGAAATTGCCACGGCTAATGCCTTATATGATGTAGGCATAAATTCGAAAAATGCTAGAAAGTCATTCATATCAGCTTTCCTTGAGTATTGGGCTATTTCTTAAAGTTGATATCTTAGTCTGTTAGATATCAAACGAAACTTACTATAAGTAAAATCGGTATTTTTTGTGATGAAGGAAGGAAAAGGTAGCATATAAAATTGCCATTAGGCACCATGAATATTACCATTGGAAATTTCAATCATAGAAGTCGTGAATTAGAGATTGAAATGGAAGAGGTAGAAGAAGAATAAGCTGACGATCCGTATACTGAAGAGGAAGAGGACACTTATTAGAATCGATAGCTGAAGATTATTTGAGGTTTTATAATCGCAATTCTTGGCAGGATGTTAGAGAAATCTATGGATACGGATCAAGCTGTTCAGACCTTTTGAAATCTATGAGTAATTTATAAAAGGCAACTGTATGACCACTATAATTTAGGATTTTATGTAAAATCTGATATTCTTTGTTTTTCAAATACTTGTATCAGAAATCAGGTTAAGAGTGAAATAGTTTGTATTCTAAAAACTTTGAGCCTTCGGTTGACGCGCGGTTTTAGCCGGGGGCTTTCTCTTTGGCCGTAGGNGAATAATATACTGTACGTTAAAACCAACCTCACATTTCCTACAGCNACTCCGACTTGCTGTAGGAACGGTTAAACACTAAGATTTTGTCTGGAGAGTGGACACACTGAGTAAACAGAGCTAGTTANTTNAAAAGTNTAGTCTCGACGCGAAGCAGATGGGCATCGAAGGTCATCGGACGGCCGTAAACGTGCGGAATTAGTTGCGGTGAAAGGATGCGAACTTTCGACCCCGTTGACCCAAGCATGTGAGGTTTTAGTGAATCATTATAATCTTGAATCAATGAAGGGCGAAACCAGCCCGCTTAATATCTTAAAGGGAGTTTCATTTAAGACGCCGTGGCATAGCTTAGAATATGTTGAAATCGAGCCGGGTTGTAATCTTCAGTTTGATACCTGTTCTCCNGTCGTGGAAAGAGGGTATCTTGTAATAGAGGGGAGAGTTGGGTTCGGCTTAGACGAAAATAGTTGTCTTAGTGCTTTGGAACAAGATAAGTCATTAGATCAGCCGGCTTATTTTATCGGTCCGATTAATTCTCGACATAAAGTGACCAATTTTGGTACGGATAATGCTATTATACTGACTGTTGCAGTTGAAACGAGTTACACTGGCACGAATTCTAATTTGTTTTCGGGTAAATTTGATCCAGACGAATTGAAATGGCGTGATGCTATCCATGGAGGCTGTGGGAGGATTGCCACACGACACGTTTTAAAGCCTGATATATTTTTGAGTACTTGGACTTTTCTTGATCACGCCATCCTAGGACCCGAAAGCTCTGTGGGTTATCATTACCACGATGCTTTAGAAGAAATTTTTATAGTTTTGAATGGAGATGGGTTTGTTACTGTTGACGATAAAACGTTTTCAGTCGGTTCCGGATCATTGACCTGGCAGGGTATAGGCCAGGCACACGGGATTTACAACCTTGGCCCTGAACCGTTAGAGTTTGTGCGAGTGGCTGTTGCTCAGTTAGACGAACTTTACACAACGATAGATCTTTTTGATGATTTGTCGACACGTGTTCTGGGTGTCGAATAAAAATTGGAGGTAGATATGTGCAGTGAAATAGCAGCGCGAATGTCTGATGCTGCCCAAGAATTTCTCGCTGTTTTAGACGAAAACAAGCGGTCTGAGGTCATGCTTGATTTTTCTGACAAACGCGAACGAACTAACTGGCATTACATTCCTCGGGATCGTTTGGGCATATCCGTAAAAAACATGGATTCTCTGCAACTAAAATGTGCGAAAAAATTAATTCAACTCGGGGTTAGTCCAAAGGGTTTCGAGAAGGTTGAAACCATAATTTCGCTGGAGAATATACTGGGTGAAATAGAAGGTCCCACAGGTAAATTTCCTCGGGATCCGGAATTATATTATTTGAGTGTTTTTGGTTTCCCTGGTGGGAGCCAAATGTGGGGATGGCGTTTTGAAGGCCATCATGTATCGATAAATTATACGTTAGTTGACGATAAAATTATAGGTCCGACCCCGTTATTTTTTGGTTCTAACCCAGCACACGTCCGTCACGGTGAAAGAGCTGGGTTGCGTGCTCTTAGGGAAGAGGAAGACTTAGGGCGACAATTGTTCCACGAACTCGACGGCAGCCAACAACGGCAGGCACTTATTTCGTCAGAAGCTCCTCCTGATATTCTTACGACAAACGCACCATTTCTTAGTGGAGAAGTACTACCTGAGGGGCTTTCTTCATCGCAAATGAATACGAGCCAATGCGAAATACTGGAGGCCCTGGTAGACGTTTACGTGGGACGTTTGCCAGAAGTCTGTGCAGAGGAGACCAGAAGCAACATGCAAGAGATGGGGTGGGACAATCTTTGTTTTGCTTGGGCTGGTAGCGGCGAATTGGGTCAAGCTCACTATTATAGGATACAGAGCCAGCAGTATTTAGCCGAGTACGACAATACGCAAAACGATGCGAACCATATTCATGCCGTTTGGCGCGACGCTAAAAATGATTTTGGGGAGGATGCTCTTCGTAAACATGTTATGAAGGATCATCCATAGGGCGCACTTGGAACAGCATTTTTTTAACAGGTTGAAAGATGATTTTTTATCGCTGGCGACCTATTCTACTTATACCTAATTTCCAGATTGTGTATTATTTGGTGCATCTAACGGAAAACGCAGTTTTCTGAACATTGAATTTATTCGAGAGGAACTTTTCATGAATAAGACACTGAGCATATTCAGTGCTGTACTTATGGTAGTAGCATGTGGTGCGAAACAGCAGGAAGTCAAGCCCGAAACGGAAGAAGAAAAACGACTTTATGCTCTCGGTTTGAGCGTAGCCGGAAACACGCTTGGGACTTTCAAGGGTGAGTTTAGTCAGGATGAAGTAGATCTTATCGCGGCTGGTTTTGCGGCTGGTATGCTTGAAGCGGATCCTGCTGTCTCTCTGGAGGAATTTGGACCGCAGCTCAACGAGTATCTACAGAAACGCTTTGAAAATGTGCAGAAACGTCAAGCCGAAAATTCTGTTGGTGAAGTCCAGAAAGGTCAGGAATATATCGATAAGCTGGTTGCTGACGGAGCTGAAAAGACAGCGTCAGGCATGGTTTATACTAGTATAGTTGAAGGTTCAGGAGCGCAGCCTACGGCTACTGACCGAGTTACCGTACACTATACTGGGTCCGTTATAAGTGGGGAGGTTTTTGATAGCTCGGTCAAACGTGGTGAACCTGCTACATTTGGATTAAATCAGGTCATCCCCGGCTGGACGGAAGGTCTGCAGTTAATGAAGGTTGGAGGTAAGGCACGTTTGGTTATTCCGTCAAATTTGGCTTATGGTAATACCCCCCCGCCTGGAGGAATAATTAAACCGGGATCTACGTTAATTTTTGAGGTTGAACTTATAAATATCGTTGAATAAAGGGGGTATGTTTTTATGTCTGAACCTAAACTGGGAGCTATCCATTATAACTGGCCCGGTTACGACCTAGAGGGTTTTGCTCGTCGGGCAAGCGAGATAGGATATAAATTCTGTGAAGTTCGTGCGAGTGATATATGGGTAGATGATTCAGTTGACGGTGCCCATCGAGCCGAGGAAGTTAGAGAAATGCTCGATGGTTACGGTATGGCAATTTCTGCNGTTGAAATAGGNAATGACTTTTTGCAGGCCGATCCTGCTGATCTGGAAATGCAGATAGCTCGGTATTGTCAGCGTTGCAATGTTATTCCATTGACGGGTTGTGATATTGCTCGCTCGGATGGGGGATGGAATCGCAACAATCAGGTACCTCAAGATCAATGGGATGGCATGATGTTGGACGCGTTCAAGCGTTGTGCGGATATTTTGGAAGTAAGTGGCACCAGAATAGCTTTAGATAATCATGGCATAACTACAAACGATGGGGATTGGCAGCTTAGTCTAATTGAGCGAGTGGGCTCAGACCGTTTGGGAGTAAATCTGGATACTATGAACTATAGATGGTTTGGCCATGAGTTGTCTTCTATTGACCGCTTTTATCAGATATTGGCGCCACATGTCTTCCATGTTCATATGAAGGACGGAATAGGTTCGCGAGAAAATTACAAGGGNGCCGAGCTGGGTGGTGGAGAAATCAATCTTAGTCATGCCGTTAGTCTTCTTCAAGGGGTTGGTTACGAAGGGGCTTGGACCGCTGAATATGAGGGGCCTGAAGCGGAAGGTGGCGTCGGATATGAGAAATGCTTTACGTGGTTGTCGGAAAATATATAGCCCAGAGGNTCTTCGTCGATTTATTATAAACAGCTATGGATTTTCTTCGTCATCGCCTTGTTGACGCTTGGCTTCATCTTGTTCCAATTGCTCTAGATCAACGGTGAGCGCAGCAAGCTGTTTTGAAAGCTTGCTGCGTTTTTTTGATAAGATATCTCTATTTTGTTCAAGAACTTTTTTTTTGTTTTCTACGCCCTTAAGGCGGCCCTTAGCTTCGCCGGTAACCTGCTGTTGCTGGCCAATTTGAAATTTCATTCGAGCAATGGACTTAGCGGCAAAATACTTAACGCCGGTTGCGGCCAACATGAGTATGATTGTTATCGCGAGTATTATTGCTTCCATANACTTAACTTACAATATACGTGGTATTCTGAGCAAGTTGCTTTTTTAGTATAAGATGGATTTCTTGGTTTGCTGTTTCTGCGTCATCAAATTGAACGCACCACATGCCGAGTTGGCGTGCAGCTGTTATACATTTCGGGTTGTCATCAACGAAGATCGCTTGTTCAGGGCGACAATCGATGGTATTCAGCACAGATTCNAAGGCTTGGGCTTCNGGTTTTAGCAGACCNGTTTCGTGNGATAGAAACACTTTGGAAAAGCAATCTAAAACCGTACAACATTTTTGGATGCCGTTCCANAGAAGTGGATTGTTATTAGATAATGCATATAAAGGAAATTTTTCACTCCAGTGTTTGATCATGCTTCCGGCGCCGTCAATTTCATGTATTACTAAGGATTCATAGTTTTCACAAAACGTTTTTTCATCGTCCTCGATATTAAATTCCTTACGAAAGATATTCGCGAANGATGAAACACTGATTTGCCCGCGTTCGTAGGCTTTAAACAAAGGATCACTGTTAAACCAATTATTCATCGTTAGGTTATTTATAGGATTGCTGTTGAGACGATCCAATCCGCTGATTCCTGCGGTTTTTACTATAGTATCGCAAAGATCATAGATGATACATTTAATCACGGTGTATTCTCGATTTGTTTGATTTTTTTCTCGATGCGTTTAGCTGAGATGGGCGATCGTGTACCGATTTCCTGAGCGAATATAGATATCCGAAATTCTTCTAACATCCAATTTAATTCTTTAATCAGGCCTTTTTGGGTTGGGCTGGCATCGCCATGGTCGAGGGCTTCCAATTTGTCTTGAAAGGGGGTAATTAACGCAGCGCGATCCGATTCTTTTTTAGGATTAATTTGGCTGCGCTCAATCCGTAGTTTGAGTGCCTTCAGGTAACGGGGCAAATCTTGTAATTCTTCAAAGGTGAATTTTCTGAGTATATCGTCCGGTAATAGCCGATTCAGCTCTGTTTCGACTAACTCTTGGTTACTTTTAATTGACACAATATCTTGTCGAACTTTGCTCAGTTCTTCTAAACAAGAAATGAAACGATTAGATATGCCTTTGATTAGCCCTTCGGCCCGGTCGATTAACGACTCAAAGTTGTTTTTTCTTAATGGTATGGGATGGGCTTCGAAAAAGAGGTGNTGGCAAATGTGTTCGTAGGATTGTTGTGGTAATTGGTCTGGTAAACCCAAAAATTCAAAAGATAATTTATTTTTGCGTAANGTTTTTAATTCTCTTTTTAACCATACCATCTGACTGTTAAATCTTACAGTTGCCAGACAAGAAATTCCTTCACGAGTATTATCTATAGCGAGTTGTCGGTTATTAAAGAGTTTGAGAGTGACGCTTTGCCTTTCTTCGTCGGCTTCNAAGCCAGGATATCCATAAATAGGTACGCCTCCTAGTTTAGTTATTTCAACGTGTTCAGGTGGATCGTCAAAATCCCATGCTTTTACACCTTTTTTTTGCCATTGTTTGGCAGTTTCGGTCCACTCGGTTAATTCTTCCTGTCCCTGATCAGAATCAAGTTGTTTTTTGATAGAAATTAAGTCACGTCCCTCAATGAGTTTTTCATTTTTATTTCGTATTTGAATTCGCATACGAAGATGGTCCGGTATAACGTCATAATTCCAATCTTTTAAGCCGATATCTAACTGATATTTTGTTGAAACAAATTCTTGAAGTGATTGGATAAAAGTGGGATGCGTGGGCTTGAGATTTTCCGCTATGTAACGAGCTTTTTCAGGTATTNGAACTAAGTGNTTNCTTAATGATTTTGGGAGGGTTCGCATAAGAAAAGATATTTTTTCTTCCATAAGCCCCGGCACTAGCCATTCCAATGTATTGTCGTCTAATGTGTGAGTTAGCGAAAAAGGGACTTTAACAGTTACCCCGTCTTGCACGTCGCCAGGCTTGTAAGCATAGCTTAAATNGAGCGACTGGTTACCTATGTCTATTTTATCCGGGAACGAATGTTTATCGAATAAAACGTGATTTTCTTCAAGGATATCGGTTTCTTCCATTTTTAAATAATCACTGTCGTGCTTACGTAGTATTCTATTTAAATCGTGGATAGAGGAGATGTTTTCTTGAATTCGTTCCGCATAGAACGCATAAGCTCGCTCGTCGACGTCAACATGAGGTGAAGTGTTCTTCCGATTTTGCCAGACCTCTATTTTTTCGCACAGACGTTTGTTGTGTGATAGAAATGGATGTTTTGTGTTAAAATGGGCAGGTACTAGTCCTTCCCTAATAAATATTTGAGTTGCCTCGTTCGGTTGAATCGTTCCGTAATCGATGCGTTGGTTTTTTACTTCTAATCCATATAGGATGTGACGTTGACGGACGAGTACTCTTCCTGATCGTAGATTCCAATAGGGTTGATCATACTTAATTTTACAAAGATGGGAGCCTAACTCTGATAACCACTCGGGGTTAATTTCAGCAACCGTACGCGCAAAGAGTCGAGAGGTCTCAATATTTTCGACTGCAACAATCCATTTTGACTTGGCCTTTTTATTTGATTTTGTATTTAATGTGGTGGAATCAATCTTAGCCTTGAAAAGACTCGAGCCTGGAAAAATCATAATTTCTCGATTGCGAGTAGCGGTAAAAATATTTCCTTCTTTATTACAAGCTGCGTTNCTTAATAAGCCGCTAAGGATAGACCTGTGGATGGAATCATATAGNGCGTCGTCATATTTTTTTGATTTGATTTTTTGAGAAGTATTTAATATCTGCGCCAATTGTGAGTGTATATCTTTCCATTCTCGCATACGAGGATAGGATAGGAAATGCGATNTACAGAATTTCCGCAATTGATTTTGCGAAATTTTGATAGCTTTTTTCTGATATGTTTCCCAAATATTTAGGTACGAAATAAAGTCTGACCGAGCGTGGTTAAATGTTGAGTGTACTTCGTCCGCTTTTTCACGTTCCTCTGTTGGTCGTTCGCGTGGGTCCTGTATGCTCAAGCCCGCAGCTATTATAAGTATCTCATCGATTACATTCTCATTTCGAGCCTGAAGGATCATGCGCGAGATGGTCGGATCAATCGGAAGCCGTGCCATAGAGCGACCCTTTTTGGTCAGACTTTTTTTTGAATCTATAGCACCTAATTGGTGTAACAATTGNAAACCGCCATCTACCGATTGTTTCTTTGGTGGTTCCACGAATGGGAAATCATATATCGAACCTAAATTCAAACTCAACATTCTTAAAATGACATCGGCAAGGTTAGATCGTTGTATTTCCGGCTCGGTATATTCTGGGCGCGATAGGAAATCTTTTTCATCGTATAGGCGTATGCAAATGCCGTTAGCAGTTCGACCGCACCGTCCTTTTCGTTGCTCGGCACTACTTTGAGAAATTGGCTCAATGGGTAGCCCCTTCGTTAATGTCCGTGGATTGTAACGACTGATGCGGGAAAGTCCTGTATCGATTACGTAGCGAATATTGGGAATAGTTAGAGAGGTTTCGGCAATGTTGGTCGAAACAATCACACGTCGATTGTTTGCAGAAGAAAATACCTGTTGTTGTTGTTTCAAACTTAATCGGCTGAATAATGGAAGGATCGTAACTCGCGAATGTAGACGCCGTCTGAGTTTTTCGCAGGTTTCACGGATGTCGCTTTCCGATGGCATAAAGANTAGAATGTCTCCATTGTGCGTTTTTGCTATTAAGTCATCCGCNGTTTTCGTTGCTGCTTCCACGTGAGTGAAATCGTTTGAGTCCTTTTTGAATTGTTCCACTGGTAAGTAGCGAACTTCAACGGGATACATTCGTCCGGATACTTCGACCACTGGAGCATNATTAAAAGCTTCGGAAAAAACTTTTGTGTCGATTGTAGCGGAAGTGATAATGATTTTTAAATTTAGCCTGCGGCGCCGTAGGTCTCGTAAATAGCCGATAAGAAAATCAATGTTTAGACTACGTTCGTGTGCTTCGTCTATGATTATCGCATCGTATTCGAGTAAGTCGCGATTGTATTGTGTCTCTGCGAGTAGGATGCCGTCCGTCATGACTTTTATTTGAGTGTTAGCACTGGTTTGCTCTTGAAATCGAATCTTTATTCCTACTTGTTCACCGAAATCAGCGTGAAGCTCTTGTGCAATTCTTTTGGCGGCGGCGATAGCAGCTATTCGCCGGGGTTGTGTTAATGCTATTGTTCCCGTTTTTCCGCATCCTGCCTCAAGGCAAAATTTTGGAAGTTGTGTTGTTTTTCCCGAACCGGTTTGGCCGGAGACTATGACAACAGAATTATTTTTTATTGCCGATATCAGTTCATCTCGTCGATGTGAAATCGGAAGATTTTCAGGATAAGTTGGAGTTGCAATTTTTATCGAACGGAGTTCAGCAAGTTTTGAAGATTCTGTAGCGTCTTGTGTCCATTTCTCAAGAATGGATTGAGTCCACTTTTTTTTTTGTATGGCCTGCTCTATCCGAACCCGGTCAGATTCCATACAAAAGGGAAGCAGTTTTAGTAGCTTGGTTAAGGATGGTGGCGTAGTTTGCAAGGAATTAATTACCTATTTCAACGTATGATTCTACCAGAGAGATTTGGAGTAGAAGTTCCGTATTACATCATCTGCCGTTACCAATGTACACGAGCGTAGCATTGATGTGGCGACAATTAAGCGATCGGCGATGTCTTCATTTTCCCAGTTTAATACGAGGCTTCGCATCCAATGCTCCGCATCCACCGGCATTACTTCTAAGTTCTCTACTGCTTTTAATCTTTCGACATAGTCAGATAGACGTAAGGGAAGGCGAAGGTCGCCCGATTTGATTTTTTGACCCAGTTCCCATATTGACACGGCAGAGATTATCTTAGCTTCATTTTCTCCAATAGCTTTGGATGCAGATGGGGAGAGTTGTTCTCGATCAAGTGTCCAATAAACTAGAACGCCTGTATCCAAAACAATCATGATATAGTTTGGACTGGTCCGTTGAGGTTTCTGCTATACACGACTTGTCCGTGGAAGGAGTCAAATAGCGTTTCGACGGATTGGGTGTTTTTGAAAGGCATTATTTTTAGCACGGGCCGACTATTGTCGGTGACAACCAATTCGTTCCCCGAANGTTCAATTTCCCGAAATATTCTAAGCATATGTGCTTTTAAATGGCTTTTTGANATCGTATCCATGCTTGATCAAACGGTTCAAGTGTGAATTAAGATATAGTCAATTTTATAGTCATAAATTAATAAAAACAATAATTTATGCAATTCATGCTTGTTCAAGATTTTTATTTCGGCTTGTCTCGTTTCAGGTCGGACAGGCTTTGGTTNCCAACGACAGTACCGTCGTCCTCTTCGTCACGTTTAATATTTTTGAGCATATCGTATAGTTCGCGAAGATTTTTCAATCCACCTATTGTGACGACGACTGTNACTGCCGCTGTCATTAAGAGAATAACAACACAGAAATACCACCAGAATTCACCCCAAGCCTGGTCAGATATATCGTTAGTTAGCATATAAAATGTCCCAACTANAAAGACCGCGAAAAAGACGAAGATATATGCGTAGGAGCCGTAAAAAAGAACTTTGTCNCCGAAGGAAAACTCTTTTCCGA
The DNA here is from genome assembly GCA_002693325.1 of Gemmatimonadota bacterium. GTDB lineage: Bacteria > Latescibacterota > UBA2968 > UBA8231 > UBA8231. The sequence continues at coordinate 13,763 of NZPK01000138.1, forward strand.
CAGAAAAGATGCTTCTGGATGTTTCATCTGAACTAGTTTCGGGTGAAGCATCCTTGAATGTTCCGGATGGCGGGCTTTCCTCGACAGAATATTGACCTCTATGTAGAAGTTGGTCCATGTTATACACCTGATTATCCATTAACGAGACTAAAATAAATATCAGCACTGTGGTTAGTACCGTAAGGAAATAAAGCCATTGTGCATTAATTGGACATTTATCCTGTAATAAGCTGGGATATTTCTCAGTGAATTGGCTCCAGCTATCAGAAAATATCCAGCTCATGATCTGTTGGCTCGATTCCCAGTTATAGGTTAGATACCAACCCACGTATGCTAAGGATACGCCGACAATAGCTGCTGCCCAAGCACCGTTTGTTGTTGCTCGTTTCCAATAGAGGCCACCGATTATAGCGCATCCTGCCCATCCCAAATAGATAGTACCCGTAAGTGCAAAAAACATTAAAATGTCTTGTTGTTGACTAAAAAACAGGCTAAATAGGAAAATAAAAAGGCAGACTCCGAATATAGATGTTTTCAGGTAAATAACGTGTTTGTCGGCACCGATGATTGTGTCGCCCTTTATCCGTTGGCGGAGAGGCAGGATAACGTCCTGGACGAAAATTGAACCCCAGGAATGTAGATATGTGTCGTGCGTTGAGATGAAGGCGGCGAGCATAACTGCCGCGAAGAGCCCCATAATGCCGGTTGGAAGAAAATGCGAACTTGCTACCGTGACGGTTACTTGATCGCGAATTTGGTCGCTTTCTATGCCGTCAAGAATATTGAGAGCTGCTGCGGACTGACTTGCCCAGTCTGGGTGATTTAGGAAAGCGAATGCACATACGGGAAGTAAGGCTAGTGGAAGGGTTTGGGTGATATTTCGTAATTGCCCGATAACTCTCCCCATCCGAGCATCGTGAGGGCTACGGGCGGAGCTAAAATAACCTTGGCTGCCTTGCCAGGCCATGTAGCCGTAAAAAGATGTTGCTGCAGCAATCAGGAAATAACTTACGTCGAAGTTATCCGTGCCGCTCGTTTTCATTGGGTCTATTAATGATGCGTCATTNGGGGCGTAGNTTACTGCGGCNTCTATGATAGTGTTCCAGTCGAATAGGAAAAAGAGCATGTATATTCCTAATAAAACGAAAACCACGTTGACAAACATTCCTTGTATGAAGTCGGTGACCATAACGGCTATCTGACCCCCCATAAAAGTAAACCAGAGAGAAATCCCAAGCAGTCCAATCATAATCAAGGCGTATGTTACGTCGAAGTTCATGCCAAGAAAAGAAGTCGGCCACTGAGGTAGGCCGAGGTAATATTGGAAAAAACGGCCTCCAACGGCTGGAAAAATACCAAAGTTCAAAATACCGGATATGTAGCCAACTACNCCGGCGTATACGCGGAAAGATCGACTATATCGAATTTCAAAAAATTGAGCCATAGTCAGAGCACGGGTCTGTCTGAAACGATANTGTACCCAACCCGTAGAAGCGATTATGACGCCTATGGGAAGAAGCATTAATTTCCACCAAGAAGCCGTAAAACCCGCCTTGTACGTCATTTCAAAAACAGCAACGATGCTAATGGCTCCAAGTCCTGACATGCCATCCGCAACTCCGAGCAGATATTTCCCTGCGCAACGGTTTGCTGAAAGGAAATCTGCGACGCTAAGCATGTATTGTCTTGTGCTGAGAGCTACGAGGGTTATAAACCCAATGAGTATCGCGAGTATAGTCCAATCTATCCAGGTCAAGAGTGTCTCCTGTTTTTTTTCTGGGTTGTCAGTACTTCATGTTGGTTTGAAACCATAGTCATGACCATAGTCATATTTCGTTTGCAGGTCAATGAGAAAATTTAATCGGGTGTTTTATCACGGTTGCTCATGGCGTTGATTCGCAGGGCTTAGTTATTCGTCGTCGGCACGCCAGAGTCTTGGTACGGGCACAGGAATTTCTGGGGTGTCCCAGTAGCCACAGTCCTCGGGTGCTTGAGTGAAGTGGGGGCATGTAAGTCCATGCCGATCCCAAACTACTTCGCCTGCCCTNAAGGTNAGAGCGCACTCGAANCGGTGTTTGCCTTNAAGTAGGCCCCAACCACAATCTCGATAGCAAAAATTTCCTTCTAAGATGCCGAAAATCGCTATGTCTGCTTCGGCGCCGACACTAAGGTTGCCTAAATTAGGACGTCGGAGTGCACGTGCAGGAGTAACGGTAGATCGGTAGATCACTTCTTGGATCGGCATGCCCATTGCGACACATTTGGACATTGTGTCGGGCATACTGTGTACATGCCCGTTGATATTGCCCATGTGAAGGTCGGTGCTGATGGAATCAGGAGGAAATTTATCGTGGATGGCGGGAACCGCGTTCCTGTACCAAAAACTGGCTGCACCATGCCCTAAGTCGAAGTGTATACCTCTACTTCGTGCTCTACGCATGTGTTCTAGAACATTTCCGTTAGCGTCTACGACCGGGAATTGTCTTGCGAACACATGCGTATGTATGTCACCCGGTCTCAGGTGTTCGAGTATGAGGTCTTCGTAAGTGCGTTCCGGTGGCCTCGGCCAAAAGTCCACCATTACCGGCATCATACATAGTTCTGCTGCTTCGACAGAAAGATCCACAGAAGACCAGGCTGGATGTGCATTATCAAATGGCTTTGTGGTCCAATAATGCGCGGTTTTAATCCCTACTACGACGTCGTGGTGAGCCGAAGCCGCTTCCGCGGCTTTTTGTGGGTTGAGGTTGTTTACAATCTGTTCGTGATCTCCCATGCCCGGGCTTGCTATATTGACATATGCAAGGACGCGAGTTTTGGACCTGTTTATAACGGTGTCCCGAAAATGATCCATTTCATCAGCACCAGCTGTGCCAGTGTCAACGCATGTTGTCACGCCTTCTTTTAAAAAGTGTGCATCTGCATTGAGACTACCTACGGTATTTCCTTCTTTGTGGATACGTGTGTGGTAAGCGTGTACGTGCATGTCAATGAGTCCAGGCGACACTACTAAGTTCTCGACATCAATCGATTTATCAGCCTCGGTTACGTCAATAAAACTATCCACCCGAGCGATGCGTCCGTGTTTAATACCAACGTCGTATTTGCCGTCCAAATCATTGGCAGGATCGATTACATGTCCGCCTTTGAGTAGCAGGTCTAGTTTTTGGCCCATTCGTAGAATCCCTGATGGCGTGTTTTCAAACGGTTTTGATCGAAGAAATTAGTCGGCTGCTTTAATTGCGTCAAATCAATTTTGTTGACAATTAGTTAGCTGTGGATATAAAATGTATAAGATGCTATGAAGTTCACTACTCATGGGAGGTTGAGATCTTATGTTTTCTTCGAAAGGTCTTCTGTGTATAACCTGCTGTTTAATCATGCTTACTTCTCAATCCACGATGTGTCAGACTGTTTACCATGTCGATATGAAGTTAGAAGGCATGATTGATACCGGAGTTTCAGCATTGGCTGAAAGGGCTGTTGAGCTCGCAAATCATGAAGAAGCAGATGCCATTATTTTCGAGATCGATACGTTTGGCGGTCGAGTTGATGCTGCAACGGTGATTCGCGATGCGATACTTGACAGCGAGGTCATGACCATAGCATTCATCAATAAACGTGCAATTTCTGCAGGGGCACTAATTTCACTTGCTTGCGATAAAATCGTCATGACTGAAGGTGGGACTATAGGTGCCACGACACCTGTTGATGGGGCTGGAACAAAAGCTAGCGACAAAGTCACGTCTTATATGCGAGCAGAGATGAGGGCTACGGCGGAAAAAACAGGTCGAAATTCTAAAATCGCTGAAGCCATGGTAGATGAGCGTGTGGATATCCCAGGTTTGAGTGCAGAAGCTGGGCGCCCTGCGACACTTACCACTGAACAGGCATTGAATTATGAAATAGCGAACGAAACAGCTGAAACTATAGAGGACGTGCTTTTGATGTACGGACTCACAGATTCGGAAATTGTCAAAACCGAACTCAATTGGGCGGAGCACATGGTGAGAATACTTACCCATCCGGTAGTGACTTCTATTTTATTAACACTTGCAACCTTTGGCCTTATTGCTGAGGTTCGCACGCCAGGTTGGGGATTGGGCGGTACGCTGGCTTTAGTTGCATTGGGTTTATTTTTTGGAAGTCATTTGGTAGTGAAACTAGCTGAATGGGAAGAGCTTGCACTTTTCGTCATTGGCGCAGGTCTGATAATTGTAGAGGTCGTTGCTATTCCAGGTTTCGGTTTTGTCGGCCTATTAGGTGCAGGATTAATGTTGGGAAGTGTTGTTATTACCCAGCTCGGGGACTTTGAACTTTGGTCCTTTGATGAGATAGCCTCTGTGATCGCAAGATTGTGCATATCGATGATATGCGCTTTCGGATTTTCACTAATTGCTCTTCGATCTCTACCTAAGTGGAATGCGTTTAATCGGCTGGTTCTCAAGGCCGAGACTGGAGCAAAAGAAGGTTACGTCTCCTCTTCTCGTGAGACTGATGGTGAATGGTTGGGTAAAGAGGGTAGGACCATTAGTGAATTGCGTCCAGCAGGTATTGTGGAGGTTGATGGAGAGCGGCTAGATGTTGTGACAGACGGAGATTTTGTAGCCGCTCGCCAACCGGTAAAAATAATCGAAGCCCGCGGTAATAGAATTGTAGTCCGCCCCTTAAGTGATTAGTTTGGAATAGAGATTTTATGGATTCTTTAGTTTCTTTTGGAATTGCGTGGTCCTATGCAATCGGCTTTTTGTTACTCGGTTTCACACTAATACTACTTGAGATATTCTTAATTCCAGGTCTCAACGTCTTCGGTCTTTTTGGTTTGCTTGCTGTAGCTACGGGTGTTTATATTGCTTACCTAAAGCTAGGTCTACTGGAAGCCTTAATCATGGCGGCCATTGGGGTCCTCTTCACTTTACTACTATTACGCAAGGTGCTTAAGAGCAGACGATGGCAAGACTTAGTCTTGAGTAGATCCACTTCGAAGTCTGAGGGCTTCGATTCTGCGCGAAAAGACCTGGGGTCCTTATTGGGTTTGGTTGGAGAAACCGTCACTACTTTACATCCAACCGGTAGAGTTCGTTTTGACGACGAATTTGTTGATGTGGTGTCTGAAGGTGGATTTGTTAATAAGGGTGATCTGGTAAAGGTAATTAAGGTCAATGGCCACAAAGTAGTTGTACAACCCTGTGGCTCACAAAGGAATTAATTTTTCGTATATCATTTTGTAAAAAAAACTTTTTATTGAGCTATTTCTTTTCATCATAGGAGCGAGTTATGGCAGAAGTTACCTTTTTGGTTGTGATGCTTTTCGCCATTGTCATATTCTTGGCGTTGTTTACTTATTTTATCCCGATAGGTCTCTGGGTTTCTGCCTATTTTGCTGGAGTGAGGGTCGCAATTTTTAAGGACTTGGTTGGTATGCGTCTGCGAAAGGTTCCTCCGCGTCAGATTATTGTCCCTAAAATAAGCGCTACAAAGGCTGGGATAGAAATTGAATTAGATAGAATGGAAGCTCACTTTTTGGCTGGTGGAGATGTAAACGTGGTTGTTCTTGCGCTTATTTCTGCGGATAAGGCTAATATAGACCTTACTTTTGAGCGTGCTGCGAGTATAGATTTGGCTGGAAGAGACGTTTTAGATGCGGTTAAGATGAGTGTAAACCCGAAGGTTATAAATACACCATTAATTGCTGCTATTGCTAAGGACGGTATCCAGGTGAAAGCTACTTGTCGAGTTACCGTAAGAGCAAATATCGATCGTTTAGTTGGTGGAGCAGGTGAAGAAACGATTATCGCAAGAGTTGGCGAGGGTATTGTAACGACCATTGGATCTTCGGATACACACAAAGGAGTCCTAGAAAATCCTGATTTGATATCGAAACGTGTTCTTGAAAAAGGTTTGGATTCCGGAACCGCATTTGAGATTTTATCTATAGATATCGCAGACGTGGATGTGGGTGAAAATATTGGAGCAAAACTTCAAACTGATCAGGCTGAAGCAGACCTTAAGATTGCAAGAGCTAAGGCCGAAGAACGTCGCGCTATGGCTCGTGCACGTGAACAAGAGATGACTGCCCAGGTTGTCGAGATGGAGTCAAAAGTAAAAGAAGCTGAAGCCGAAGTGCCTTTGGCGATGTCTGAAGCATTTCGAAGTGGTAACCTTGGTGTGATGGATTACTATAGAATGCGTAATATCGAGTCTGATACAGATATGAGGACTACAATTTCGCAGGATGGTGAAGATCGTCCAGACGAAGTTAGGGACGAAGAATAATGGAAGCGTTACTCTTCATTCTGTTTGTAATTTTCAGTCTGGTTTCCTCCTATATGGAGCGACGTAAAAGACGGCGGGAAGTTGAACTCGCTCGAGAGAGCCAGAATCAGCGTGCCGAGCGACAGGAACAGGAATTAGATTTAGAGGGTCACGACGAATGGATGTCGGATCTAGATCCTTTTTCCGATAAAAAAGCAAGTCCTGTGGTTGAGGAAAGGGGCTTTGGCGCAGAAGCCTATTCTTCGGAAGAGCTAAAGCTTCCGAGCAGCGAATTTGAGGAAGAGAAGTTTGAACGTATCGATCAAGAAGAAGATGCTTCACCTAAAATTCGTTCTCTGGTCAATGAGAAAAAGGGGTTGTCTGTTTCGGAAGGATTTAGGAGATCGATAAGATCAACCTCAAAAAATTTGTATAAAATAGATGCTCGGAAGGCGAGAGAAGCTTTAGTCTATGCCGAAATAATTGGTCCTCCGATATCTGAACGGGATAAATAGAGGGTGACTCTTTACAGTTTTATTGAGCCCGTTTATTTTATTTTAAAAGGGTAATTTGTAATGCCGGGGTGGCGGAATTGGTAGACGCGCTGGATTCAAAATCCAGTATCCGCGAGGGTGTGTGGGTTCGAGTCCCACCCTCGGCACCAAAAAAGAGCAGCCGCTTAATTATAAATTGGGCGGTTGTTTTTTTTGGGGATTAATTGCACAGATATACTAACATAAAATACTATCCTTTCTCCTGAGGGTGTGGAAATGGAAAAGCTTGAAAACCAGTTGGATAATTTAAAGTCTCAAGGATTTTTATTAGTGAAAGGGGCCCTCGAAACCGAAGTAGTGAACAGCTGGCGCTCGATTCTTTATGACATGTATGAACATGGCCAATATGAAATTCATAATAGCGTCGGAAATGTAGCATTCGAAAAGTTATTAGAATTGCAGCCACAACTTTCTCGTAGTTTAATTGGGCATAAATCAGCAGCTCCATTTTTAAAGTTTTTCTTGGGTAAACAATGCCAGTTGCGTTCGTTGAGGGCGCATGTAAATCCCAAAAGTTATTTGCAGGAGTGGCATATGGATTTTTACGATTATTATCAACAAGAGGAGAAGTCGCAGGCGGCTAATCCGCTGAAGGGTACTTGTATAAATACTACTTTCTATCTAACTGACAATCCGCCAGAGCGGGGGCGTCTGCGCTTTTTAAGGGATTTTGCATCTGTATCGGTACCGGATGATTTGCTACCCCATGTTGGTTACACAGACGATCGAAATAATCCTTTCCAAATTTGGTGCGATAACCAGGCGCATGTGGATTTGCACCCGCATGCCGGAGATCTTGTGATATTTTATAGTCATATTCCGCATCAAGGTGCTAAATTAGGAGATGACCCGGATGGAAATAGCCGTGCAAATATAGTTTTACATTATCAACAGAACCCGATGTATCCAGGGATCCATTTTGTTAGTGACCCCCAATTCACATTGGATATATTAGGTTACGCAGGTACTTTTCCTTTCAGTAACTGTTGAGGAGATATGAATGGATATTGAGCAAAGGAATGAATTCGCCCAAAAAGGTTTTGTGAATCTGGGAAAAATTTTGAGTGAGGATGAGGTAGACTGTTTTGATAAGCTTTTTTGTGACGACCGAAAGAGTTTCCCCTATTTTTGGCATCCTTATGGGCATCATCAAGAGGCTAATTATGATGCTTTGTTAACGAGTCCAGATTTTGACGGTCTGATCCGACACCCCAAAATTTATCCTGTTATTGAAAGCTTGATGNGAGGTCNGCTATGTTTCGGTGAAATAGGGCTGCGTAGTATGGGATCTTATGATGGGTCTTTTCATCAGGCATGGCATCGTGACAAGCCTCACTGGTTAGATCATCCTTTGCGTATGGATTACATTCAGCTAATAGTTTATTTATCCGATGTAGATTCCTCCACGCATTGTTTTTCGATATCTCCAGAAACTATTACAGATTCAGTAATCCAGGATGCTGATACACAGCTTGAAAGTGGTGGTGTCCATGATTTACATGGCCCTGCGGGCACTTGTGCACTTTTTAATGTCTCTGTTCTTCATACTGCCACGACACGGGTTACAAAGNCTGAAAGACGCTCAGTACAGATTTATTATGGCCATCGTGATCGTGCTCCGTTGGCNAACGATTCGGGTATTCCAGCGACGTTTTGGCGTGATAGTCCTGATGCTGAGACTAGGGCATTCTATGGAGTNTTGAATGACAGAACAAAGGTTTTTATGAATGCCTTTGGATCTAACTAATTTACGTCATAAATACTGAAAACTCTTTTTTCTATCGCGTCAAAGTGTAATTTTCAAGTAAGGGGTTAATTATAATGCAGGATGGAATAGTTCGTGTGNCTATCGGAGGTCAGGGACGTAGTGGATATAACATACATGCACGTCATCTTGAGAAAGACAAAGATCGGTATCGCATTGTAGCAGTTGCCGATCAAATCGCTGAGCGTCGTAAGGACGCGCGTAATCANTTTGGTGCGCGGACTTACAATGATTGGTCTACGATGATAAAGGCTGGAGGTTTTGACCTTTTTGTCAATGCTCTACCATCTACCATGCACACGCCTGCTACGATTGAAGCGTTAAACGGAGGGTCTCACGTTTTATGTGAAAAACCGATGGCTAAAAACGTTCGAGAATTTGATCGTATGGTCTTAGCTTCGAAGCGGAATAATCGGATTTTAGCTCCATTTCAAAACAATCGTCCTCAGCCATTTTTTGAAAAAATAAACGAAGTGATTGGTTCTGGAGTTCTAGGTAAAATAGTCTATATCCGCTCTGTATGGGGAGGGTTTGCTCGTCGATGGGACTGGCAAACATGGCAAGATAATATGGGAGGGTCTTTATATAATACGGGGCCACATGGACTTGATCAGGCGCTCCAGCTTTTCGGTTTTAATCGTACACCCAAAGTGTTTTGTAGAATGGATAGTAATAATGCTTTTGGAGCCGATGCTGAAGATCATTGCACGGTTACGTTATATGATTCGAAGCGAGAGGCTCCACAGATTGATTTGATAATTAGTGCTTATATGGCTTATAGTCAGGGCGAAATGTACAATATCTGCGGTACCTATGGTGGTTTGACGGGCGGAGCAACCAATCTTCAATGGAGATATTTTGATCCAGACAAAGCACCAAAACAAAAAATGTGGAATTGGTCAGTTGATAGACAGTATACGCGCGAAAATTTAAATTGGATAGAAAAGAACTGGAATTTAGACGAGGACAAAAACAGAGATGCTGTGGGGTATACTTTACGGTCGTTCGCTAGTGGCCCCGATAGAATTTATTCAAATATTTATGACGTATTGTGTGGTAATGGAAAATTGGAAATAACATTGCCTGAGGTTAGGAAACAAATAGCTGTAATTGCCGAATGTCATAGACAAAACAGGTTACCTCGTACAAGATGAAACGAATATTTCACCCTCCAATGCAGTGGTAAATATCGAAAGCGCGATTACTTCTGCTGTTGGCGCACTTCTTCAATTTTAGCGTCACGCTCTGCAAAGATTTCTTCTCTTTGAGCGTTATTATGTCTTTGTAATTCAGCTCGNGCTTCTGCCAATCCTTCAGGGTTTTCATTTTCTAGCTTAGCTGTTTGTGCATTTATCTCAAGTTCTTTTTCAGCCCATTTTGCCTCATATAGCTTTCGAATTTGATCAATTGCTACTTTTTGTTCGTTACTTAGTTTGATGTTTTCTTCGCCACCGACCGTTTCGTTAGCTCTTTCGAGAGCCANCTCCAATGCAGATTTCATGACAAACTCCTAAACAATTTTAATTGTATTCATATGTGTTGGATTATCCAAACTAGAGAAGTATATATGGCGNTGTTGAGTTTGTCCATGCTTAAAATAGCCGTCGGAGGTCATAACCCCATAATAAACCAAAGCCAACGATATCATGGCTGATAATTAATTGAACTCCGCCGTTACCACGATATGACTGATGCCACAAAAAGCTAAGTATCCCATATGNTGATTTTGGTGATCGGAGCCTATAACCTGCACCAAGAGTTACGTTGCCAACATTATTAGATATCCATACGTCGCGGACCGCGATATATTGTAGTTCGATACTACTTGAGGTCAATAAGTCTGTTCCGTTTGAGCAATGATAATTAGAGACATATCGACCGTTNGGTGGGTATTCCGTGTCAACGCAACTTGAAGGTGCATAATATGAATAGATACGCTGGTAGCGTTGATTGCGTTGGTTTCCCTCAAAAAAACCTAAGTCTAAAATTGAAGCACGAATAACAGTTCTTTGGTTATTGAAAACTCCTGTCAGTCCTAATGGGACACGAACTCCCGGTCCACGGTTATCTATGTTCACAAAGCCTATTCCGCCAGAAGCTAAAAAAGATGAGTTAGCCGGAGGTGTTGGCAGGTCGATGAGCATCTCTTCGCTGTTGGCGTTTGTAGAACTACCAAAGAACGTCGAAAAGAAAAAGTGGCACCAAAATATTCGGTTAGCTGTTAAAGTAATGAATGCTTTACGGTCTAAAAAAAAATTGTGCATTAGTTACCTTGATTTTGAAGGTGTCTCATGGCCCATTTATTTTCTTTAATTTTAGGACGACTTTGGAGAAATGGCATGTTACATTTCGTCTAAAGTGATTAGATTTTTGTTTTTGTTATTTTGTTAATTTATTACGCTGATCACAGTATGTTTAAAAAGTTAATACTTGTTTCATTTAAAAACCAATTATTAATCCGTTAGGCAGATGTTAATTTTTAATTTTGTGATTTTGATTCANCTATCAGTTCTTATAGGTTGTGGGTGCTCTCGCTCTGCATCTGATGCTAATGGTGTGCCTTCTACCCAGTCTTCTAGTGTGCACGAAGTTTTGAACTACGGTTACGAAATTGTCAAAAAATATGACCATGACCCCGATGCTTTTACACAGGGATTAGTTTATTTTGATGGTTATCTTTATGAGGGGACTGGTTTATATGGCTATTCATCGCTACGTAAAGTGGATTTAGCAACAGGAAAAGTGGTTAAACAGCATGATTTGCCTACACGCTATTTCGGTGAAGGCATAACAGTTTTTAATAATCGTTTACTGCAGTTAACATGGCAAAAAGGCTTAATGTTCGCATACGAAATAGATTCTTTCGAATCCCTGGGACAATACTCTTACGACACAGAAGGGTGGGGATTTACCAACGATGGAACCAATTTAATCGTAAGCGATGGGACAGAGATTCTTTATTTCAGGGATCCTTATAGCTTTGAAGAAATTCGTCGCTTGCGTGTAGTTGATGGTTATAGAGTTATAAAAAACTTAAATGAATTAGAATTTATTGAAGGTGAAATTTGGGCAAATGTTTGGCAGACCGATCGTATAGCGCGGATTAATCCCAATAATGGAAATGTAAAAGGATGGATAAATTTGGCTGGATTGTTAAGTGATGACGACCGGAAAGGTCGTCGTGTTGATGTCCTAAATGGGATTGCTTTCGACCAACATAGCCAGCGGATTTTTGTAACGGGAAAATGGTGGCCTGTACTCTACGAAATCAAAATTATTGAACAATAACCAACAATGAGGTTGCTATGTCTGAATTAATACGTTCCAAAGTGAATATTGCCTTACTAACTGTTTCTGATACACGTGACGAAACTAATGATAAATCTGGTAAGTTGTTAGCTGATCGGCTGATGTCAGATGGACATAATTTGTATGAAAAATCTATTTTGCCAGATGATATTTATATGGTTAGAGCACAAATCGCATCTTGGATTGCTGATTCAAAAATTCAAACTATAATAAGTACGGGAGGGACTGGTTTAACTGGGAGAGATGGAACACCGGAAGCTGCAACGCCACTTTTTGATAAAGAAATTGAAGGTTTTGGTGAGGTGTTTCGTATGATTTCTTACGAGGAAATTGGGACGGCCACAATGCAATCGAGATGTGTCGCCGGAGTTAGTAACGGAACCTATATATTCTGTCTTCCAGGATCGTCTGGTGCTTGTGCAACAGGATGGGATAAGTTAATTGGGCCTCAGTTAGATTCAACAAATCAGCCTTGTAATTTGGTCGATTTGATGCCGCGACTGTCAGAGTAAATGTTTTTGTTCGTTTTAATACAGACCTTACCTAAGACGAACTATTTAGAGTTTCAAGATAGTAATGATGGGAACGCTATAGAAATTATAAAATTCATATTGGAGTTTTAGGCGAAGTGAATCACGTTGAAGAATTGAATATTAACTGTCCCTATTGTACGGAGTTAATTTCAATCTTAGTGGAATGCTTAGTTTCAGATCAATCTTATACAGAAGATTGTTACGTTTGTTGTCGTCCTATCGAATTAATTCTGAAAATTAGTCAGGAGGGTGATATCTTTTTTGAGGCTCGTCGTGAAAATGACTAGGTCCTCTATTTTACTATATTCGCGACCCGTTTAAAAATTGCTGATTTTGCAGTCCTCACTAATTCGAATAGGCTCATTTCTACGGACGTGAAACTTGCTCCTAATTGTTTCATGCGTTCAAGACCGATGTCGTGGTTCGTTTTCGTACGCGAAGTCATCGCATCAACAACAATTTCTACTTGGTAACCCTCATTTAATAGATCGCGAGTAGTTTGATAAACACAGATATGACTTTCTATTCCAGCTATCAATACGTTTGGGCGACCAAATGTTTGCAGTTTTTTTCGAAATTCTTCCGATCCATAGGCACTGAAAGATGATTTTGCGATAGGGGCGTTGTTCGGTAATAATTCGGTAAGTTCTGGAATTGTTGGTCCGAGCCCTTTGGGGTATTGTTCTAGCCAGAGGATGGGTAATCCTATGTGTGCCGCACCTTGAATTAGAATTTTTAATTGATTTATTAAAAATTTTTTGTCGTGCATCACAGGTATTAATTTTTCCTGAATATCGACTAAGGTAAGAACAGTATTTTCATTGGTTAACATAATTGAAAAGAATTTTTTAGGGTTAGCAGATTTAAATGTATCCNGTGGACCCATCAGGCCGGGACGGGCTCGATCGCTCCCAATGTATATATTCATTGTCGGATATAGCGGCTTCATTGATTTCTATACCTAACCCTGGCCTGTCGGGTCGGAGTGAAAGGTGGCCTTCCTTAGGCATGTAAGGATCGTCTACCCACTCGTTCCAGTTCGTATCAGTTGGGAGTAGGTATTCTAGGATTTTAAAGTTCGGCTGAGAAGCAGCGAAGTGGACATTTACGGCTGTAGCTAAAGGTCCCATTGGATTATGTGGAGCGACACTAACATAGTGAGCCTCGGCTATTGCTGCGATCTTGCGCATTTCTAATAGGCCTCCACAAACGCAAATATCAGGTTGAATAATATCTGCTCCCTGACATGAAAGGAGATCTAAGAATTCGAAACGAGTATATAGGGACTCACCAGTAGCCAGCGGGACTTGCATTTGAGACCGCAACTTGGACCAGGCTGGCATATGTTCGGGTCTCAACGGTTCCTCGTAAAAAAAAGGGTCGTATGGTGCAAGGGCGTTTGATAACTGTAATGCTAAAACAGGTTCGAATATTTTAGCATGAGGGTCGAAAGCAAATTCCCATTCTTCTGGAGTGTTTTTTCGTAATTCTTCAAAATAACGCGCTGCTTCACGACAGACCACGCCCCACCTGTTAGCATCTGGGTCTAATTGATATGGACTGGTTTTGAACGCGGTGAATCCGTATTCTTCGTGCAAACGATGCGCTTGTTCTGCAGCCTCCATCCCATTTTTCCCCCCGATGCCACGATAGACTCTTATCCGATCTCTGGCCGCGCCGCCGAGCAACATGTAAACGGGTAACCCAGCGGCTTTCCCGGAGATATCCCATAGTGCATGATCAATGGCAGAAATGGCGGATAATCCAATTCCTCCCGGGGGGAAACGAAACTGTTGCGTCAACTTCATCATAATGAATTCAATACGGCGTGGATCGATACCCTTAATTAACTCAAAGCAGTAATCTACTACAGGGCCGACTGATAAATCTGGTCCAATAGAGTATGCCTCACCCCATCCGTAAATTCCTTCATTGGTTTCTACCTTTATTAGGACTCGTGGCCTGTTTCCAAAACGGGCGAGTACAGGTTTTATCGCCGTGATTTTCATAAGTAACTCCTATTGGAAGAATAGAGTATATGGCAGGCTCTTTGCCTCACGATACACTAAATGAACCAGTTCCATTGTGTGGTAATCTCCCCACATTGCTGACTCACCACAAGGTATTTTTCGTTTCGGTGGTGTGTAATCCCACCCGTTAGGTCTATGGTAAATTGCGTGTAAAGTGATACCTTGATGATGGGGTTTGTTTGCTATATACGGTTCGGAAAGTAGGGTTTCAGTAATGGTAAATGCTGCAGAGCGATATCGCTTTGCTTTTTTTGTATCCCCAAGTCTGTCGAAATAGTTACCCAGTCGTAGGTAACCTTGCCCGCAAATAGCGGCCGCCGAACTATCCAGTGGCTCAATATCATTATATGGGTCAGATGCTTCATTTTTTATTTGGCCAAAATTTGCCACTCCAGGAGCCCCTGTGTCCCAAAATGACACACCGTCTGCAAACGAATTTTCTATGTAGAATTCTGCAGTTGCGAGCGCTGCCCGCTCCATCATTTTAGTTAAAGCCTTTTTACCACCGTAACGTGTTAATTTTTTCGTCGGAATTGTAGTCAAATATTCAAGTTGCTCAGCGTAGCCAAGAAGGACCCAGGCGAGTCCCCGTGTCCATGTTGAAAAAGGAGAGTAGCCCTGTTGAGTGCTGGGACAGCGATACTGACCGTCTTTTGTATTGAAGATTGATTCGTGGACCACTCTGCCGTTTACATCATATTGGTCACGGCCTTCACCGTAATATACGTTGAATTGTGCGTTTGTTTGAGCATGTTCCAAGAGTCGCTCTAGTAGGCTTATCTTTCGATCACCTTCCCCCATCAAAACGTGTCCAAGTTCATGAGCAAGACCTAGAATACGTAATGATCGCATGGTGTCAGAAAACAACGAATGCGGACCATTGAATGAATGAATGAAACCGTGGCCGTGACTCGTATTGGTCCAACGTGCTGCTTGAATAGCGCCGGATAATTTGATAGCTAATTCGTAAAAGTGGAGTTCGTTTTTGTCGTAAGGAAGTGCATTCTCTAACATTAGCCTTCGTAAGTTCCCATAGGTAGATAGGTTATTAAATCCATGATCATGCACGCCAATATGCGATACATGAGGTGCCATATGTTTTATTGTTTTCTTCCTTCCAATATCCAAGAATTTTCTTTCTCTAGTCATATCATACTGAAGGATTGCGCAGCCATATTGAAAACCTTGAGTCCATTCGGTCCATCCTCTCGTAGAGTATTGGCCTTTAATGGTAAAGACTGGGGTTCCTTTTGCATGGTCCCAATTTTCTTCCAAAGAAATGATTTTTTTTGAGGTAAGCTCTAAGAACTGTTCTATGGAGGGTATTAATTTTCGTGCGGTTATTTTTCCATTTACTTTCAAGATAGACTCCTCACTATTCTTTTGCGTAATCTAAAGGTTCGATTTTCCCAAAATATATAAGCCAGGACGGGCTTTTTTGCGCTGTTAATTTAGTGAACAATTGTAGTGTTTTGGTAAAGAATTACGACTAATCGTTCAATTTCTTCCTAAGAAATTTTAGAGATGCAGGAAGTCCTGAATCTTTATGACAGAGATGATATCGGGCTGGCATATAAAGTTTTTCTAATGGAAGTATATTGATCGGCCCTATATCTTCGTTTCTAACAAAGAAGGCGTTTGTACCAGCTATGCTACAACTGACTAAGGTGTAGCCATGTGATTCCATAACTAAATGGATGGCAGCTAAGGAAGACCCTTGATAATCGTCTCCTTGCCATCTGTGGGCGGGATCGTAAGTTATTGTTTCGCATAAACTTGGCGGAAACTTTGCGTTATACTCAACACAGATCACTCTGGGGTTAACCGCATTTATATGGCGCAATACCTCTAAGTCGTTGCCGTCGATATCCATGGAAAGAAAATCTACTGTATTTCCCTCATGTGCTATTTGAACTAAGTTTTCTTTTAAGATCTGATTTATATTGTCCCGATCGACATAGGTTTGTGTTATTGACAGTTTTTTGTTTTTGTCCCCTCGATAGCCTAATTGGTTCTTTATAAACCGAATATTTTCATTACTTCCATCAATCCAAACGCCCTTCCATCCTTTTAACAGCAGATAGTGAGTGTTGTTTTCTAATCCCTGCCCACAACCGATTTCTATAAATGTTTTATCTGTTGTTCCTATTCTATTAAATATTTCCTCGATAATACCGTCCTCATCGCATTGTGAATAAACTTTTCTTCCATAAATAATTAAAGCCTTCTCATCTAATTTTTTTACCTGTGCAAGGATTTCATTGATTTCTGAATTTATGAGGTACTGGGTAGAAGTTTCATTGTGGTAAATATCACTTAACAGCCACCTGCGAAGATATTTGATGAGACGAATCATTAATTAACTTTCACATGAAATGTATTGTAAGAAGAATTTTTTAATCTGATCGTAGATATCAATGTTTCCAATTAAGCAGTTAATATATTTACTGATTTAGTATGTAACAAATTTGTCTGGTTGCGTGAATTCTATCTGGAATGATTTTGATTGATGTTAAATTTAAAAGTTTTGTGCAAAAATTAATCTCAAATCGAAACAAATACAGGTAAAATGGCTGCATTTGTTTTGGTTTCTTTGTTTGTAATTCTAAATAGAAAATAGAATCTATACGAGAATCAATTAGTTGATTTAGTTTTTCTGCTCAATAAGAACATTATTAATCCAGATCCCATGATTACTGGGATGGTTAGCAGGTTAATATTGTACCACCCTAATGCCTGTTCTAGTGGTCCCGATCCAAACGTGGTTATGATTAGGAGGCCGTAGATGAGACCGTCGTTGGCAGATTGTACACTGGCTTTCTCAGCAGGTGAATGGCTTTTTGCCAGTAAGGTAGTTGAAGCGATAAATAGAAAATTCCAACCGAGGCCAAGAAGTGTAAGGCCAATGAGGTAATAATTTAATTGAGTACCCCCTAAGTTTGTTAAAACAGACGCAAATATGATCAGTATTCCTGCAGCCATAACTTTTGTGATCCCAAAGCGATTTATGATGTGGCCGGTGAAGAAGGCGGGAGCGAACATTCCTAGGACATGCCACTGGATGACCCACGCTGTATCATCAAACGAGTGCATATGACGATCCATCGACAGTGGTGTAGCATTCATTAACAAGGACATCACAAACCAACTGGTTACTGCTCCGACCACGGCAAGAATAACTTCTGGCTGACGGGCAACCACATTCAGCGGTCGCCCCTTTTTTAATAATGTAGCAGAGCTAGGTTTTGGGAATTTTACCCAGACTATTGTAAGTAAGACTAAGGTCTGAAGAAGAGCTACCGCGATATAAGTTCCTATAAAAAGATGTGGGCCGATCATGTCGCGCGATATTGTTGCGATATTTGACCCGATAAATGCTGCGATGATACCTCCGGCCATTACTATTGAAATTGCTTTGCTTCGTAATGCTTGGGGTACGACTTCTCCTCCTGCAAAACGGTAGTATGTCGCGAACCCATTGACTGCTCCGATAAAAGAGGCCCCGATACAGAGTAGCAGAAAGTTCTGTAGCCAAAGGGCCAAGGCGCACAAGCAGCCTCCAATGATACCCAAGCATGCTCCCGAAGCAAACCCAATTCTCCGGCCATTCCTTTGCATGAGCTGCGCAGCCGGAACGGTGCAAAGTAAAGTTGTGATCGGGATGATAGCTAAAGGTAGTGTTGCTAAAGCGGGAGTAGAAGTTAAAGCCCTGCCAATCAGTGCCATACTCGAAAGTACTACGATGCTACTCGTACGAGTCCAAGCTTCACATAGGAATAGGAGTCCAACATTTTTCATCTGATTAATGTATAGTTCGCTGAAATTATTTAACGAAGTAGAAGCATTTTTCTTCGAGCAACAAATGAATCTGCCCGTAGTTGGTAAAAATATACGCCGCTATGATTTTTACCTGATTCCCAGCTGACTGTATGGGATCCAGATGCAACAGTTTTATCGACAAGCTGCTCTACTGGGTGTCCAAGTGCATTAAAAATTGTCAGTTTTATGTGACCACTTTTTGGTGTTTCGAAGGTTATTTGTGTTGAAGGGTTAAAGGGGTTCGGTGTGTTGGGGTAGAGTACATAACTTGTGGGTTGACTCTGTTCTACGATTATTTTACCAGTACCTTGGACAGAGGCGCCCACGTCCGAGAAAATCAATTGTGTGTTTGCGACTGCTATGATCCAACCTTCTCCGGGATTATTGCTAGCTTGGAAATCTCCTCTACGATCGTGTATGGTTCCGATGTCACCAACGACGTGCCAGCCAAAGTTGCGGACTATGATGTTGCCATACTTATCAAGAGCAGTTGCGCGAAAACTCTGAGTGCCTCCAGGTTCGATCTTTAGACTTGGGGGGTCGATGGTAACTATCTCTATTTTGCTAGGAGTTGTAATTAAGCGGAAATAAGTTTTAGATTCTCCGTAAGAAAAGCTAATGGAGTCGTTGATTCCAGCGACTGTTGTCAACTCTAGTGTACCGTGGGTATTCGTTTTACCCAGTAAGGTGTTTGGAACGGACCATTGGTAGTCGTCAATGGTTTTGATATCGCTCGAGTCTTGTTTGGTAAATGTAAAAACACTGAAATCTACGGATCGGCCGACCCGAGTTCTCAAGGGAGAGTTGCTTTCCCGTCGTCCCACTTTTGCGATTACATGAAGTTGAACAACAGGTATCTTTTCAAAGATAACTCTTAATTCAGCTTTTCCTTCGAGTGCGAACGTGGCTTGGTCATTTTTAATTATAGATTGTATTGAGTTTCCGGCAAAAGTTGCTTCTTTGATACGTCGATTTTTGAGCGGTATGGTAAGGGTATAACCAGATTCTGGCCCACTAACAAACCCAGCATACATTGTGTCGTTAAGGCTTATACCCGCATCAACTGGAACACTAGACTGGAAGATCATTCTTTCGTTTAAAGTCAATTGGCTACCATCCTGAATTGAAAAGTGGGATAGGAGCTGGTTAGTATGGCGTGTATACCCTAAGGCTGCGTCACAAACAAATTCTTTCGAAGAATTAGAGAAGTTTACAAATTTTTCGTCGGCATCTCTAAGCCAGGTTATATCTGTTTTATCTTTCGAACTGATAATTACAGCAGTTCCTCCGGAAGCAACAGCTGTTTTAAAAGAGGGTATCTCGACTTCATTATCGTTGCAGCATGAACTTAGACTACGGGGATAAAGTATTGTTAAATACCGAGGGTCTGCAGTTTTTTGATGGACTTGTAGGATCGTATGTGTCTTTTCTTCCAGGTAATCAAAGGAGTGTATTGTGTCTTGTTCCGAGATATGATAAGCAGAATTCTGAGGTATATAAGCTATCAATTCCGCGGTATTCCGTGTCCAAAAAGCGGTGTTACCGTCACGCTTGTAAGATCC
>NZPK01000139.1 GCA_002693325.1 Gemmatimonadota bacterium
TGTAACAAGTTTCGACATAGACAAAAATGCAGTAGATTCGGCAAAATCAATTAAAGAGAAATATGGCGAGCCTGAAAACTGGACTATTTTGGAAGGGTCTATTTTAGACCCAGATTTTACTTCTAAGCTAGGGGAGCATGACGTCATTTATAGTTGGGGTGTTCTCCACCACACTGGAAATATGTGGGCTGCGATAGAATCTGCTCGTAACCTAATGAAAAAAAACTCACTCCTTTATTTGGCACTATACAGCAGCGAAGCATGCGTAAACCCCAAACCAGAATACTGGTTAGACTTCAAAAGAAGGTATAATAGGAATGGTAAAGTTAAACGGAAAATGATGGAATTACTGTACTTTCTTCGATTCTATATTTGGCACGATGTCCGTTCTAATTTAAGAGGCGTTGCGATTTTTTTACTCAATTGCTTCGATCAAGTTCCCACTAAGTTAATACCTAGCGAAAAACTCAATAGCGTCGTAAAGATCTGCACTTTCGGCAAAATACCTGACTTGGGCACCCTTTTAGTACGAAACAGAGAACAGCCTTACACTCCCTCCCCGTTCAAAAATCCATTCAAGTACTTTTGGAGATCGGGCAGAGAAAGAAACAGAGGCATGGATTGCTGGACTGATATAAGAGATTGGCTTGGGGGATATCCCATGGAATTTGCAAGCAATGCGGAAACCAAGAGATTTTGTAAGGATAGATTAGGTTTAGAGTGTTTAAATATCCGCGCTGGCGAAGCCTGTACAGAATACCTATTTTGCAATAAGGAAGATAAAAAAAATAAAGCTGGATTTGTTCCCTATGGGGCAACTGAAATTATTAAAGGCCCCTTTTTAAAATTTGGCTCTGTTGGGTGGAAATTTAAAATTACAAATAGCTTGGCAGAAAAGATCCAATCAACTGAACGGCCTGAACCTTCACTTATGATTTTAGAATCTTCAGTTCCGTTGGGGTGGGAAATAAATGCAAGTTCTGAACGAGAAATATCTATTATTGCGGAAAAAGGTAAAGGTCGTCATGCTTTGATAAACGATTGGCTGTATTTTTCCGCTTCAGACAACTCTTCACCGAGAGACAACGGACAAACCTATGAGATTGGAATAATGAAATAAGCAAATTCTGTCTAAATCACACTTCTATTAGCTCCCGATACATTTTTGCGTAAGAAACCATACAATTTCTGCTGGCAAAGGTATTTATGGCCCTTTGCCTAGCACTATTTCCCAGCCGTTCTCGAAAACTTTTCTCAAAAAGCGCCATGATAGCAAGCGTCATCTCTGGCGGTTTCCGACTCGAGACAATGATTCCGTCTATTTGGTGTCTAACTGCTTCCCCATTGCCCCCCACATCAGTAGCAACTATCCCTAACCCAGAAGCCATATACTCCAAAAGTGCATTGGAAAAGCCCTCCTGGTGAGAACAGTTAACACCAATGTCCGCTTTCGCCAAATATGGCAAAGGATCTAAAACGGGGCCTACAAAGTCGACGAAATTCGATATTCCAAAATTAAACGTCGCGACTCTAGCTCGCTTAGATAATTATCATCTCTACCAACACAAGTTAGATGCCATGAAAAAACTTTAGGAACTGCCGCTAGGGCCTCAAAAAGATCTAGATGCCCTTTATATGGAATTAAATTTGCCACACACACAATCTCTATCCGATTGGTTAGCTTCTTAACTCTAGTTTCGGGACGCTCTGGGATAGAAACCCCGTTATATATAAGCTTAAGTTTTTGACTTGGCACTCCTTCCGCGATCAAATCATCTATAACACTTTTCGAATTTCCTGTGACCTTATCCATCTTAGTATGCAGAAAGTACTCAAGCNTTGTTAAGAAAGGTTTGCCCTGCTGGTAAAAATTGAGACTCCTCCTACTCATAACCCTAGCCTTACAAGGAGTAATAAGGCTAGTTAGCCCTCCAATAATATAGGCGCCTGGTAAAAAAAAATGTGCAATTTGCGGTCGAAAAATATAATAGGCGTATAGAAAAACCCATGCTGACTTAAAATAGGANAACAATGCACGCAAAATTTTTATTTTATTAATAAGGCTATTAAATTTCCCTTCGTGATTCGGATAGAATACCTCCACCCCATCTTCCTGTAGCCCATTTTTTAGAGTACCTGCAGTGGACAATGCGCACACCCCAACTTTTATCGAGTGCTCCCTTAGTTGGCGAGCCAGGGTCGCAACATGCTTTTCAGCCCCTCCAATTTCTAAAGAACCGATAACAATTAACACTTTGATCGAATTTTTCTCTATCTCATACAATTTTTGCCTTCAACCTCTCATTGGCGACAGTTCTAAATAATATCGGTTAAACTGCCACCCGAACNAGATTACAAAATACTATNCNTACCCTCTAGNAATCTATCCCACGATAGAAAGANGCAGTCTATCATCCAAAAAACTTATATAAGGTTTCTTTTGCTCTTTTNGGAGTAATTAAAAAAACNTTAGCTAAAATTCTACGATGAAAATGCCTGTCTTCTGTTAGATCTCTCAGATTGTTATTTTTGAATATGTGTGCTTCGTTATTGATTACGTGCCTTAGAAACCTTAGTGGTTTACCTAGTACAAAAAAGATCCTTCCAAATAAGGTTCTCGGACGATTAAGAGTCAAATACTCCTGATAGGACCAAATATCCCAATGGTACTGAGGAGAACTTGTAAACGAATCTCGNGGCATAATGGAATAGTTGATTGATTCAAAATTTCGACTACCAACAATAGACTGCTCTACTGTACGTTTCGAATCATTAACTTCCCAATTAATTTTTTTCTTTTTCTTTGCATATGCNGTCGTCAAAAATTCAATGCCCTTACTCGCCCTGACTTTACGCCTTATTAGTCTTTCTAAATTGAAGATAAACGTCCTATACGAATATTTCTCACTGTCAATTATAGAATAATTTTTTTGTAGAATGTCGTGACATAAATCATCATCACCAAGTTTATTAAAAACTTCCTCAAGATTATCTAACTGTGGAGAAACCTCTATATAATTTTGGCCAGATTTCATCTCGGGTATTAGTTGTGCAGCCACCACAAGTGGTACAACACCAAAAGCCATCATCTCAAACATTTTCGGCGAAATTTGGCCCATATCAAAAAATTCTTCCTCTATCGGTTTTAATTCATTCAGGATTTTTGGATAGTGATCGAATTTCGAATCTCCATATNNCTGATCAATCTGCTCTCTAATGGAACCGTCAAAATCGAATACATTNGAACCTGAAGGTGTGGCGAGCATCCCTCGAGACTCGAGCAGCAGGCCATGCCATGTATCCCAATAGAGTCTAGCNTCCTCTGAGACTTCAATGTCAAATGAAATACTNTTTTTTTCGCAATACTCTTTGAAACGCTTACCTGCGTTCCATTTAAGATACCCATATAGACCATATTTAGGGTGCAAAGGACGTCCTCTATAAGAAACGGAAAACTTTCGCTTTCCNAGTTNTTTAGTTTTTAGTCGAGCATATTTCTGATAATTTGGCACATAGCCAGTTAGGTTATTAATTAGCTCGATATTGGGGTTTAATCGACCACCAAAAACTCTCTCGTGTAAATCTTCCGGCACGCATGTGAAATAAGTGTCTGCCTCTATAAAGTTTATTTTGCGTATTAACTCATTTGTATTGTCATATTCGTCTTGAGCAAAAACAAATTTAACCGCTTTCGATTTTTTCAAATCTCTTAGCACATTTGTGGACGCGTAATTTTGATGATAGAGACCTAGGGAATAATGGATAATTATGACATCAAAGTCATCCAGCCAGCTTATATTGTTGTAATCCAAAACGCCATTTGCATAATAAACATTGAACGGCAAATACTGTTTAAAGGAATGGAGATGCTCCTCTACTGTTTTNGTAAAGGAAGAATTGTCTCCATAGATTACCAGTACATTTAAATCATCGTGTATGTAGTCATNAGGATCCNCTTTGGACTGGCCATCGAAAAGATAGGTTCTTTCTTTTGTATCTTTGTTATCGATTTTCATTTTTCAATAATTTCACNAGNGCATTTTTCTATAGAAAACACTTCTTATCATTGACCAATAGCCACTACGGGCGGCATCGATAATCAAGGAAAAATTTGGGGGCATTCTACAGCTCAAATTCAAAAGCATAGGAATACTGCATCACCTTCTTCAACGAATCCATCATACCAACTAAACTAAGTTTATAGTTCGATGGTTTAATAATGCTGCTGGCACAATTATAAATGATCTCGGGATGATCAGTAAGCCTTCTTTGGATTATTAGTTATAATTCGAATTTGGTCGAAAAAAACTCGAGGAGAAAGAATGAAAATTAGCTTATTTTTACTGAAATTTATAGTAATTATAGTCCTATTTTTGTTTCTTTATAACAATCAGTCTCTAGATTTTACAATCCTCAAAGAGTTGCATAGCAATCCTTCTACAATATCGTTTGCTATCGCGCTCATGGTTCTATCTACTACGTTAGCGGGAATAAGGCTTCTAGTTATTCTCAAAATATTGGGAATACACGTAACAGCCTTACGATCTATCGGTGTAACTTTTATCGGGCACCTATCCGCTAATGTTGCTTTGGGGCCTCTTTTTTCGGAAGTCGTAAGACTAACTTACTTATTTGGAAACTCGAAGCGGGGTTTATCGCATGCGTTATCAGCTCTACTAATCGACAAGCTACTTGGCATGGCTGGATTGTTAATGGTAATTACTGGGATTATTGTGATCTTTGCTGAGAACGCCACACTCGCTTCGCCGAATAATACAGAATTACTTAGCCTTATGATTGGCGTTTTCCTTTCCATTATTATCGTGATTTTTTTCAGTCCCGCCATCATGTCTAAGCTCAGTATATTTCTTCAAAAATTTGGAAAAGTAAAATGGTCACAACAGGCACAAGAGCTATCTGCGGCCTTGAGAAATTTCCAAACGCTACCCACAAAGACTTTTTTCGTATTTTTATTAATGATTCTAACTCATATGGTTTCTATGGGAGCGAACGTATATTTTTGCCTTCAGATCTCCAACTATCTCGTAAGAGCGGAGGGCT
This sequence comes from Gemmatimonadota bacterium, assembly GCA_002693325.1. Lineage (GTDB taxonomy): Bacteria > Latescibacterota > UBA2968 > UBA8231 > UBA8231. The sequence goes on from NZPK01000139.1 coordinate 5,062, forward strand.
TTGCTATCGCGACAGCCTTAGCGCAACTATCTAATGCTTTGCCNATCAGCCCAGCTGGTTTAGGAGTGGGCGAAACTGTCTTCGACGCNGTCTGTAGGTTATTCGCCGGCAATGAGATAACCTACGGGTTTGCAAGCTTGTTCCTTGCACTGAGAGTTCTTTCAGTTGTGAGTGGGTTGCCGGCACTNATATTCATACTCACATTAAGAGTAAAGCAAAATAAATCCTAGTTTAATCTACAAATGGAAAACCCCTTCAATTGACAAATTTGCATCACTAAGACATGATTCCTCCATCACAACCCTGATAACTTTTAATTTCTAATATCTATTCGACCTNAACAAGACGGCATTTAATTTNATAACACACATTAAGAAAATCTAAGGTCTCAGCTCTTACGGATTAATAAATGTCATTACCGCGGTTAGAAATCAAAACGAACGGATTAAATAAATTTACACGATCTGTCTCACTCATTACCTATGGTTATAATGAAGAGTTACTGGTTCGAGAATTTTTAGAGAATGCCGTGAAGATGCTGTCTGAAGTAGCCATCAGTTATGAATTAATCTTTATAGATGACGGCTCAACTGACAAGACTAACGAAATTGTTAAAGAATTTTCAGAGAACAATCAGGGGGTATACCTGTTCACAAATGAGACAAACAAGGGAACCGGATACTCTTTCTTGAGAGCGGTCAANGAAGCTAAGAACGACTTTATTTTTTGGCAGATGGTCGACTGGTGTTATGATTTAAAAAACATCAGAACTTTTTTAGAGCTTACTAATTATTACGACATCATCGTTGGAATAAGGCCGTCGCCAGTTAGGTTAGTTTCTCATATACCTGTCATAAAATCTGTATTTAGAGTGAAAAGTAGAGCNGACAATTTTTGGCGTGCGATAGTTTCTCTGGGAAATTATTACATAATAAAAATCCTTTTTGGGGCGAACTTTCATGATTTTCAAAACGTTCATATTTATCCCAAAGATATTCTTCAAAATATGAAACTTTCGGGGGAAAGTTCCTTCTTAAGCCCTGAAGCACTNATAAGAGCNCAGATTGCNGGAAAAACTTTTATCGAGGTGCCCATTGGTTTTTTTCCTCGGCGGGTTGGAGACGCTAAAGGGTTCTCTATTAAAAATGTATCGATGACTTTGCGGGATATAATGAAGGTTTGGCTTTCTTGGGGATGGAGGTATCGATTGAAAATTATGCTACGGAAAAGTAATATTTCGAGGGTGAGTGAGCCGTTCAAATTAGAAGAAGAGCCTTTAAGGCTTATAGCTACTTTACTTCGAGAGTACCGTTGATATGTGTGGAGCGCCGACACGCTTCAATATGCCAATTTTCATAGCCAGGTGCTTTAGATGATCACAAGTGAGTGGGAAGTTGTCTGTTTTGGACCGAGCCATAAATTCGCAATGGCTGCGAGCACTCGATTTAAAATAGTTGGGATAGTTAATGAGAACCAGCGATTCAATCAATCTCTGTATGATTTCGCAATACTCAGGAAAATTAAATACTTTCCTGTTTCTTCGAAGGAACAGTTTAAAAATTCACATTGGCGGGCCGAGTTAGGATTATCCTTTGGTTTTGGCTTGATTTTTAATGAACGTCAGATAGATAGCTTTGGAAGAGGCATTTGGAACATTCATCCCGGCAAATTGCCAAAATATAGAGGGAGGCATACTGTGGGTTGGGCAATTATCAATGGAGAAACAGAATTAACAGTTTCTTTGCACGCCATTAACCACGAAATTGATAAAGGAATGTTACTAGCGGAAGAATTGATTCCAATGTCCGAATTAGATAGCCAGGCGGAATTGGAAAGATTGATCGAGAACACGGCTTGCAGGAAATTACTGGATAAAGGGATAGCCGCCGAATTAAATGGAAATAAGACTGAGATTACTGATGGTTCGTACCTACCACCTCTTGATGAGAAATGGAATATCATTGATCCACAAAAAATAGATGGGTTGCTGCTCTATAGGATAATGAAGACGAAAAAAAAATATGGTGGGATACAAATAGGGGAAAAGCATTATCGAGACTGCCAGTTCGTTTTCGATGGAGCACGCGCGACATACAACGAAGACGACATTTTTATTTGTAGAGACGGAATTGAGGTTTATTTAAAATGAGTAA
>NZPK01000140.1 GCA_002693325.1 Gemmatimonadota bacterium
AATCCTCGAGTTACAATACCTTCAACTCGCGTATTTAGCGGAGATAAAGAAATTTTCTGACCTATTTTCGCACGGAATCTAACACTTTGTGTAACGAGTCTTATTTCACAGTGATTGTCGACCATTCGCAACGCTATAGAATCGTGATATATTCCCAATAAACCTAAATTCCACAAGACATGGTCAGACCTTCCTCCAGTGAAACCAAGTAAAGTCGCGGCTTGAATTCCAATATCGATTGTGCGTATTAGAGCCTTTTCAAGGTCTGTGGACGTATTGTCCGCATCTACTTTAAAAACATTTTCACTTGGAATTCGACGTAGATCAGAAATATCTACCGAGTCCAAGTCGCCAACTACCATATCTGGGATCACTCCATATTTTAGAACCGTCTTCAATCCACCATCGGCGCATATTACAGTGGATTTGGTTGACATCAGTTCAAAAAATAGAGAAGAAGAAGGAGGATCTCCATTTCCAACAATTATAGCGTGATTCGGCATCCTTTAACTATTCCGTTTCCTTCGCTTTAAAAGAGCTTATTCGTATACTCTATTTATGCACTATTTCAAAATAAATTTAATTTTGATACTCACAGTAATTGTTCATTTTGAAGTTGGAGTTGGCCAGCCGCCAAACAAAACAGGTTTCATACCTGAGACTGGAGTATTCAATCGTCAACATGTCGCTGGTATTTGGATAAACACGTTTTTTTATAATATCCAATCCGAACTAATGCCAAAGCAATATTGGCAGCAAATCACCTTCACTCAAGATGGAGTGGTTAATCACTCTTACTTCTCGGGGAACCCACAAAAATTAGCTGTTTTACCATATACCCAAATCATTTCAGAATGGCAGATTGGAACCTTTTCACATCCAGAGACTCCTCTCAAACTACTTCCTGTTATACGTTTCCAACCTATCCGACAGATTAACTACGATGCCGAACAGAAAATATTTCAGCATATCAACGGTAACTTCGGTCCTCAATTTCGCCGTTTTTCTCTACAAGAATCTCGGAACGAGTTAGTTTTGTCGGAACTAGTTGTCTTAGAAATACCAGGTAACGACCCAATCTCGTTCCCCGACAGCGTTCATGACATGACATTCACACGAGTTCCAACGCGTGAACAAACCTCAATTACTCAATCTTCGTGGGGTCACGTTAAAGAACTTGCAAAACTCAAATAGAAAGTTCGGAAAGATCATCACGAATCCTATCAAGCTCTTTAATATTTACACGGACAAAAATCTCTTGTATCCCCTTGGATGTTTGCAAAATCCCTCGAAATCCGCCACGAGTTTCCCCTTGCAACTTAAAATCTCCTGCTCTCCCTGACCGACCAACCGACTTCCCTCCAATGGATCTATTAATAAAAACAGCTTCAACTCCAGATATCGCCTCAATTGCTGCAATAGTTCTCTTACCTTCCTTATCTGTAGATTGATGCCTTCCGCGCTGCTTAGTAGCCATAAAAAACAATTAGTGCTTTTAGTAAAAACTATATTAACAGAAATTCAGTAGGCTTGAGCGACTTTGATGTTATAGAAAGCTGAGCTAAAGCTCCCTTAAACCAGCAAACTTGGTTCAGCCTCACCCCAATTGACATTTCTCCACCCTTCATAGCTTGAAACATGATTGCTCCGCGTTGCTCCTCAACTCCGTCAACATAGTTGATATGTTCAGAGCCATCGCAGGACAGAGCAAGATGATACCAACGATCCGTTGAATGTAAAAAACCATTATTGAATAGAGTAGATTCTGATTTTCCGCTTGCGATAAAAGTATCTAAAAACCAGTCTCCAGATTCAGTTAACCGCGTCTCAAACAAGACACGATCCCGTGTCGGATACCCGAAATGAAGAAATCGCTGTTCTGGCAGCCCTCCTTTCTCCGGTCGAAAACGCAACTCAACCGTAAATTCCTCGAGTCCTTTGAGCGGATTTTCTTGAAAAAAAAGTCCNTCGCCTAAACCCGANAATTGGATTGCTTTAGTGTTCTCTAAATCCGCAACTTCNGGNCTCCCTTTTAAAANAGGCACCATNCCCCCGATTGAATCCAAACTCTGTAGAGACCAATACATAGATTTGTNCTTATTGACCACCTGAAGGTTTTCCCCCATTTAGCATCGCACTAATAAATAAAAACTTCAAAGGACAATCTCCGATATTCCGATGTTTATGAAAAACACTTCTCGGTAAAAAAACGCAATCTCCGGCTTGGAGTCTATAAGTCTCCTCTCCGACCTCAACNTCCATTTCTCCCTCCAAAAGATAAAATGCCTGCTCTTGATCTTCGTGCGCATGACCATCACCCGAAAGACCATCAATTTCGTATTCATTTGTATGAATAACCAATCTCTCAGTATTCACAGCATTTGGTCTATCTGCTCTCGTAGACCCAGGACCCAAAATTACTCTCGAGATACTACCAGGGTGACCATGATTTTCTTCTGGTTGGTTAAAGCTATCACGCACACAAAAAGTATCATTCATTTTTTTTGTCATCTTGTCATCCATTCGCGTTAGACTACTTTCCAAAGTCATTAAAATATCTCTGACAGAGATTGCTATTTTTGTAACTTAACAACCAACCTAAACCTTACATATACTTTTCATTTTTTCCGGCTAACATCACTTTTTGATTAAATCTATATCTCCATCTACTTCACGACATATCAAGAATGTTCATCTGCTCCGTTGATTTAAAGAACTTTACGCGATTTCAACAACCACTCGATTTTTCCCCAAAATTTTTAACCGCGACTAAAACTTACTCTTTAATACACATGTGCGACAACAAAACAGACAATCCCGCAATACATGCTGTCTCAGTTTTCAATACTCGTGAACCTAAGCCCATCAAAAGAAAACCGGCATCACGAAGCTGACTACGCTCATGAGACGACCAACCTCGTTCAGATCCAAGCGCCAAGAAACAGCCGTTATTCCTCGGTATATAATTGGACAATAGGCTATCAGCTTCATAGTTGTCCAATGCAAGACGGTCAAATCCAACCTGTAAGTTTTCTAAACATTGATGTAAAGATTCGTATAGATGTACTTCAGGTACTTTCGTGCAAAACGCCTGTTGGGCGCCCTCACGAAGTAGTCGTCGATATTCACCTTTTGTCCACAAACTACTTTTTAAATAAGAAACTTCACCTCTATCCGTTGCAACAAAATGCATTGCAGAGGCACCTAGTGTTGTAACATCTCTTAAAATCCTACGTGAGCTAGCGGGCCTAACTGCCCCAATAATCATCTCCACAGGATGTAACGACGGAAGCTCAGCGGAGAAACTAAAATCTATCTGTAGCCCTCGTCGNCCGACGGAAATAATTCTTGCCTTACCTCTCGGTCCATTTATGATTCCAGCATCAAACACATCACCCTCATGAAAACACAGGACGTCCAAAATATGTTTGGCTCTTTTATCTTCAACAGGAAGGATCTGTCCCAACTCGGTTTCATCAAATAAAATAATGTTCACCAATCCCTGCTCTAATTTGATTTAAATTTATTCACAAATTAATTCAGATCTATCACACTCCAAACCAGCACATAACTGATCTAAGATCTGTTCATCAACTTCAGGATCATCTCCCGACATGACTTCACATAACCTCGTATAACTTACGCCGACTAAATTCGATAACTGATGTTTGAAAAGCATATTACGTTTTCGCATCATTTTTTCCAAGGCAACACTGTTAATATTTGGCATAAAAACCCACTAGGATATTTGTTTCAAAACTAAACATGATGGAGATTCAACCTTCACCCTTTCAAGGTAAAAAGCGTCTTAAAGAGTATATCTTTTCAACTTTTGGCCGATAAACATAAAGTATAAGTGCAAAATTTCACTCTTTTCATTTCTTACAAGTATAATTATTTTTTTATAGATAATTATATACTTTTCATCCTTAATTTGCTCCAAAGCATCAAAAAAAAACTTACATGATTGATTCGAACTTTATCGCACTATTCATCAGCATAGGATCTTTGGGCATGGCCCTACGCATTATTGCTACGTTTAAAGGTAACGAAATGCGTTTTCGCCCGCAGCTAAGCAAAATCGTCACTCTCTTAGACACATTGTTGGAACGAGCCGAAATCTATCGCTTGAAAATAGAAGAATTACTCCAAATAACGGAACCATTGCAGGAAAAAGAGATAGAGTTGCGAAAATATTGCGAATTATTAACCCAACTAGACCTCGATAAAAAACGAGAAGAAGAAAAAATCCGACAGGATAAAGAGGGCAAAGGCATTAAGAGTGCTACTCATTAATTTTTTCTATTCGTAATGCAGAGGCCTTATAGATGGATCGCAATACTGAACGCTATCTAAGGCACAAAACTCATTTTGAACGCTGGCCACTCAATGGCCATATAACCCGTCCAATAAAAAACGTCATCGTAATCCCGTGTATACGTGAGTACCCAGGCTTATTCAAAACCCTTGATGATATTGCCAATGCGCATGAAGCGGAATCGTCAGTAGTAATTGTTGTAATTAATAATCGCCAAAATGTTTCAACTGAAGATCTTTTCGAAAATAAAGAAACATTAGAAGAATTACAGAAATGGGATCATGAAAAGCTAAACGTGTGTTGGGTTGATGCTTCATCAGTTGGGAATGAACTACCCAATCAAGAAGGTGTCGGAATGGCTCGAAAAATCGGGCTAGATTGGGCCTTAAAATTATTAGCTGAACGAAATCAATTACAGTCACCACTTGTAAACTTAGATGGTGATACGAGAGTCGAAAAAACCTACTTAAAAGCGATAAACGAGTTTTTTGAGAATGAAAAGCGATGGGGGGCAGTAATAGCTTGCGCTCACCAAATACACGGTCCTAAACAACAACGCGCAGCAACACTCTGCTATGAATTTTCTATGCGATACTACGCTGATTATCTTGCATGGGCAAATTCACCTTATGGCTATCATTCTATCGGCTCTGCAATGGCATGTACTGGATATGCCTATACAGCCATATCCGGAATGAATCGGAGGTTGGCAGGAGAAGATTTTTATTTTCTCCAACAATTGACAAAGACTGGGAAAGTAGAACGGCTATCAGGGACAACAGTATACCCTTCCAACCGAATTTCACGGAGAACTCCTTTCGGAACAGGACAGCGCATTGAGCGGTTCTTAATAAATCAACAAGAAGAGTATGAATTGTACGCTCCGGAAATCTTCAGTGTAATAAAAAACTGGATGAACACTGTAAATAGTAACCCTAGACTCAGTAGCGCAGATCTTTTGAAAATTGCTAATAGGATAGAACCTTTATTAAAAGATTTTCTTCTCGACATTGACTTCGAAAAAAAATGGAGTGTTTTTCGAAGTCAAAATAAAAAAGAAAGCGGTATTATCAAACAGTTTCATCAATGGTTTGATGGTTTACGCACTCTCCGACTTGTCCACTATCTTCGAGATAATGCCTGGGAAAACAAACCCATGTTTGAAGCCATAAAAACTTTCATCCATCAAAATGACCTAATACCTGTTGTAGACGTATCCGGAAGAATAGAAGAAGATTTACATTCACAGGAATTACTTTTGCAACAACTAAGAAGTATCTATGAACGACGAAGCCAACCGAAAAAGCAAGCTAAACATTAACGATTTTGTAGTTGTAAATAGGTTATTCCCCATAAGAATAATATGTGTCCCGATCTAATTTTAGAAAATTAGCTTTTGGCATGGTAGGGGCAAAAACACAACAAGAATTTTTCGCCTGATTAAAATGAACGAGATGGCCTAAGAGGAATAGTGAGAGTTATAAGTCTAACTTCAATACTTTTTAATTTGGACTTCTGAAAACTAACATCACGTCATGAAAATATCGATAAACTATCTTGCGATAGTGCCTAATCTTCTCTATCGAGGTCCAGACATTCATACACTTCGGTATTATCAGGATATAATAGTTTAGCAACCTTGTCCATATACCATTAACAAACAAGACAGATGCGTCCTAGTAGATTATCGATTATGATTAATCATTACGCATCTTTCAGTTGAGGCCAAACCAGTTAAATGCGACGTATTGTCTTTTTCAGAATAGAAGTCATTTCCCCAGAAACTTTTTTCAGGATATCATACACCGAATTGGCAATAGAAATTATACGTACCGCTTACGTTTTGCGAACATAAATAATGAGCTTCGGGAACGATACCACTTGCGAAATGATACGAATTCGTTTTTTAAATATGGCTTCGCCTCAAATAAATTTAAGCCGTAATATTCAGACAAATCAACCAAAATCTAATTAAATTTACTCAAAAAAATAAAAAAGCCAGACAAATAGTTTTTACACCATCTATCTAGCTTCATGTGGTGCCGGGAGCGGGACTTGAACCCGCACGACCGGTTACGGCCAACGGATTTTAAGTCCGTCGCGTCTACCAATTCCGCCACCCCGGCAACATCTTTAAAGATACATATTGATATTTTTTTGCCTAACATGAAGGCCTAATAGTCCGCGCTCTAACCATAAAATAAACTTAAAGAACAGAGTTAAGGCTTCTGTGCCGCAGAATCGAATAATTGCAAAACAAACCGCTTCGAAACATATATATACTCAATTTACCTGAGTAGAGGACAATGACCATATCAACAGCATATCAGATACTTTTTTATAATGGAGGCGGCGCCCGGATTCGAACCGGGGAATAAGGGCTTTGCAGGCCCCTGCCTTACCACTTGGCCACGCCGCCTCAGATTGTTTTTTTCGGGGAAAAAAGATAATTGGACCAATGATTTATGTCAAATTAATCCAATACTTTAAATATCCTAAATAATTCCTTGTAGCGTATTCTTGAATTATATTAGTAAAAGAAACTGAATGGGAGAGTATTTCAAATGAAATCATATTTGGACTTGGTGAGTCACGTACTAAAAAATGGCAAACCAAAAAAAGACAGAACAGGAGTTGGAACATTAGCAACCTTCGGCTACCAAATGCGTTTTGACCTAAGCAAGGGATTCCCGTGCCTTACTACAAAAAAACTTCATTTAAAATCGATAATCTACGAATTACTTTGGTTCCTAAAAGGCGACACAAATATCAAATATCTAAATCGAAATGGAGTCACAATATGGGACGAATGGGCAAATGAGGAAGGAAATCTTGGTCCGATATATGGAAAACAATGGCGTGCATGGCCCAAATCTGACGACGAGACAATAGATCAAATTAAACATGTTCTCCATCTAATCCAAAACGACCCCGATTCTCGGCGCATCATTGTAAATGCATGGAATGTAGGAGAATTAGATGAAATGGCTCTCACGCCATGTCACTGTTTATTCCAATTTTTTGTTGCCGATGGCCGACTATCATGTCAACTTTATCAACGATCCTGTGATGTTGGACTTGGCGTACCATTCAACATTACGAGTTACGCGCTGTTATGTAAAATGATGGCGCAAGTTTGTGATCTTGAACCTGGAGAGTTTGTATGGACTGGCGGAGACGTTCATATTTACCAGAATCATATAGATGCACTAAAGCTCCAATTAACTCGGCAACCACGTCCCCTACCAACTATGCATATCAAAAACCGAAATCAATCCTTATTTGCATTTGAATACGATGATTTCTTTTTAGATAATTACGACCCTCATCCCGCCATAAAAATGGAGATTGCTATTTGACAGAGCCAATAAGAGTCGCGATTCAAGGTGAACTTGGATCGAACAGCGCTCAGGCTGCTTATGATTACTTCTCTGAAAACATTCAGATAATTCCTTGCAAAGATTTTAAGGGGATATTCGATGCTGTTGCGGATGAGTCTGCAAACTATGCAATGGCACCAGTTGAAAATTCTATAGCTGGAAGCATATACCCCGTTTGGGACCTTCTAAGCCAAAAGACCTCCAAAATAATTGGGGAACATTATCTGCTCGTTCGACACAATCTCATCGGGCACCATGAAACATGCTTACAAGAAATTCGAAGGGCTCATTCTCATGAACAAGCTTTATCCCAATGCGCAAAATATTTGGCGGAAAGAAATATTGAACCCGTTCTAGCTTACGATACCGCTGGCGCAGTAGCTTTAATTAAGCAGAGAGGTATGAAAAACGAGGCCGCCATAGCAACTGTATCTTCTGCCCAAATACATAAAATGCAGATATTAGCCAAAGACATACAAACAAACTCCGACAACTATACTCGATTTGTCGTTGTCGGTAAAGAAGAGATTACAATAGAGACGCACCAACTCAAGCAAATATTGATTATTGACTTATCCCAGACGGCTAAATCCTTGGGTGAAATACTTAAAAGGTTATCGACTCAAAATTTAACAAAAGTTGAAACTGTAAAAATAGCTGATTCACCGTGGATGTATAGATGTTACATAGAATTTACAAAAATAACCAACGCAAATATTTATGACGAAATCAGTGAATATTGTGACAAAATTATAACGTTAAATCCTTTCCCAATGGCTCCCCTACCTAATCATCCGAAAGACTAATCAGCACTGGAGAAGTTTGATCCATTGCCCAAATACCTATACGCCCATCATTATTTAAATCGCTACTTACAACAATCCAAAATAACGAGTCGTCTAAACGGATCTCCCAATCATGATAATCCATCCATGACCAATTGAGTCCCCAACTATCGTCCGTCGGATCAAAATACGTGCCATAAGCGGCATAATAGCGCTGCTCGATCAAATATAATTGTTCCATTCCAAATTTTAGATGCAACTGTTTTATGTGTGATTCGGAAAGCACCGTGAAGTGTTGAAATCCCAAATAAATAAGAAGTATAGCCAAAGCAAAAGCCTCTACGCATTCAAAAATCTTTCTATTTTTCATAAGAGAAATCCATTAGAATATTCCCATGATGTTCGCCAGAATCAAGATCTATGAAGTCTTTAAAGTTCACTCGCTTTTCAGATTCAGCATAAGGCCTAAGAGTTCCTGGACTCCATTCGCCGTCACCATTTTCATCCATATATGTCCAAACCCTATAACGACCTAATGGTAATTCTTCGAAAGAAAACCTACCCACAGTATCTGGCCTTGATTCCCAAGTCAGACCTTCTCTTTCGGCTTCCAAAACGACCGTGCAGCCTCGTGAATAACCTGTTATTTTTCCACTGATACTTCCTGAGGTAGGAATCACTTCAAAATCAATAGATAGAATGCTATCCGGTAAAGATTGTCCAGAATAACTTCGCCAATCTTCAGAATTAACCTTCAAAACATATTCACCCACCGGCCAAGGGTGTGCAGGCACAAAGTGAATTTCGTTAACGGAATGCCAACGCCATACTCCTAAGTATTGTCGCTTTTCATCGTAAGGCAATTGTACATTCGAGAATAGTTTTTCATCCATAGCTTCGGTGAAAACAAGTTTCAACGGTGAATGCGTAAATATCTTTTTTTCATTTAAACCGATCCAGCGAGGAGGGTTTAAATCAAGCTTACTATTACCACGAAAAAATTTTTCGCCTATTATTTCATGACTACTGTAGGTAAGCGTTTCAATCAAATACTCCTGGTCTTCTTCTTGCGTCTCAGTAAAAACGTTAATGTATTCTCGACCATCGCTCCAAAAATATCCGTTCACTTCTAATCCTTTTATATCTATTGAAAAATTGGCTAATTCAACGTATCTACTTAAAAACAACGACAAATTTCGAGAATGTGATGCTACGGCTTTTTTTACGACTACTTCTGATCTCTCGCGTTGAACAAGGATGAGATCACTTACATACGAAAGACTATCTTTAACCTCAACATCATAACTTGGTATAGCTATCCATTCTTTTGAATCAGGGCTACCATTTCGATTAGAATCTTCAAAGGCAATTATCCGATATTCACCCAGAGCCAAGCGAGAAAAATTATACTGTTCACCAACCAAACATTGCGTTCGGTAACGAGGTTCAGCAAAACTATCCTGACCAGAGAAATACTTCAGATCATATACAAAAACTTCAACTGTCGAAGGTATTCTATCTGAACGATCTGCACGATATACACTACCTCTCAAGGATCCAGGGTTGAGCTGACTTCCCGTAGAAAAAGCCACTTGAAAAGGCTCCCCCATTACATTTCCTCTTAAATCTCTTGCCGCGGCTCCTACCGTGAGCAAATATGTTGTATTCAATTGGAGATCAGCATATAGCCGAAGCTTATCACCTTTCCAAGACATTTTCATCTTGTCGTTTGGAGACAAAAATATAGCCTGTTCAGTGATCTCTCTATCCATATTTTCGCTAAATTGAACCTCGATCATGCTATCATTGGGCACAAACAGAGCATCATTAACTGGAATAGAAGAAATTACCCTCGGCGACATCTCATCTATCGGTCCACCCTGCGGTGGTGCCATTTTTGCGCATCCGTTCAAATTCAGAAAGAGAAAAACACATGTTATTGATACTCGACAAAAATTACAAAGATCAAAGTCGATTATGTCCAGTTTCGACATATTTTCTTGTTTAATTGAAGTGGAATATTTTACATACATTAATCTGCCCTTAATTACTTCGGGGATGGGCTTTGCCGTATGCCTCGATTAATTCTTCAATAGGTCGCTCGGGCGGTGAGTTTAATGATGAAGTAACAACTTGACCAAGCATATAGCGAACCGAGTTCACATCAGCCCCAGAATTCAATAAATGAGCCTTAAAACTTTGACGTAAGATATTTGGATTAAACGCTCGGACATCAGCAATTCTATACAAACTTTCATAAACGCGCTTCTGAATTGACCGTCTACTTAAAGGCTTGGCATTAATTGCAAGGAACAGAGCTTCAGGAACCCCTTGAACTTCCAACTCTTTAATAAGACAATAACGCAAACGAATATATTTAGTTATCGCTTCGACAGCAGGTTGTCCTATGGGAGTAATTCGACTATCTCTTCTCTTATTTCCCACGGACATTAGACCTGCTTTCAAATCTAAATCAGCTAATTTTAAATTCACTAATTCACCTAAGCGAATTCCACCACCGTAAAAAACTTCCAAAATCGCGCGGTCTCGAACACCGATAAAAGTATCATTGGGTATCGATTCT
>NZPK01000141.1 GCA_002693325.1 Gemmatimonadota bacterium
TCCACATACTGGGAACCTGAAACTCCTATTGATTTTGATGTCGAAAATTTGCGAAAGTGGGAATTAGAGATTGATTTAGGCAGACTGGTATATATTGATAGCGTCACAGTTATTTTTCCCGCTGGAGAGAAAGATGGTCAATTTTTAGGTGAGCCGATTAAATCTTTTGCGTTGTTTGCATCCATGGGAGAGCGTTTCCCTTTCCCTCTCGGAAATAGTATAAACTTCTCACTTATTGGCCAAGTAGCCACAAATTATAGCTCAGCAAAAATTTCGCAGGCTTGTTCTCGTGATGAAGGAGCGGGGTATGGTGGCGGTACGGCATGTGGATCAGGAGGAGCGGAGTCTGTAAATGCTTTAAAACTACGTCCGACTCCTGACACGGACGGTCGCTACGTGCAGATGACGTTCCCTATTTCACCCCTAGACCGAGCGGATTGGGACCTTGATGGTTTGCCTGACATTGATGGTGGGTTTGTCCAATACCTCAGGTTCAAAGTGACAGACTCCGATTTGTGGCGGGATTCTTTTCTTGGGTCTGGACAGGAAGGTCTCTCAAAATATGAAGTTTTGCAGTCTGAACGTCGTGGTGCGAAAGTATACCAAAGGTTGACCGCTGGTGGCCTGCTAGTGGAACTGCAAGATGACATTGATGGATTGAGTGCTTTTGAGAAATTTGAGGCACTGCCGGAAGGAAAAAGGGGACCCATTCTTTATTTTACCAAAGAAGTTCCGCGCGTGGCTGAAATTCAGGTCTGGGCTAAGGGTGACAACTATGCACTGCAGCCGGAACAAAGAGCAGGAGCTTCTTTTGAACATGGTGGTTTGGGTGCTCCAGAATTGGCTACTGATGGTCTATATGATTCAGAATGGCAGGCAAATACTTGGTCTCCGGTATATGTAAAAGGGACAGCCTGGTACGATCTTGGTGCTGTTTTCTGGGTAGACAATGTATCGGTTGTAAACAAAAGAATTAATCAGAGCCACCTGGGGGCTTTTTTGGGTCCCGATATTCTCGTATCGGATGGAACATTACTAAAACCTGTCAGTATGGAACAACGAGATGATTTTCCCCAATTGGAAGATGGCTTAAAATGGGATAATATTATTTCTGAAGAGCATGTAGACAATCACGATCAGGTTGTGCGTATTTTCAGGGAGACGTTTGATGCGCGGAAAATAAGGTTTTTACAAATTCGAGATATTGATGTGACGGGACAGCAGTCAGGCCGTTACGGATCTTTGGCTACTTTGGGTGAGGTTCAGTTATACGGAGAGGGATACCCCGTTAGCGTCTGGGCTTATTCTCCTCCTATCTCACTTACGGATGCGAATGGAGAATTTATTAGAAAGACTCTTCCTAGGATTTCCTGGGAAGGTGATGCTTTAATTGCGCGGCGTGATGTTGTTACTGGACAGATTGTTGAGAGTATTGAACCGTTGACTGATCATTCAGACGTAAGGATCGAAATCCAGACAAGAACATCAGATCAGACAGACACAAATTACACTTACTATCAGGTAGTTTCTATAGCGGGTGCAGAAGAAAGAACAGAGGTTACGAAAGAGGTCTACGACGAACTAGTTCTTCAGTGGCTTGCTTGGGATATTTGGCAGGGATTACCTAAGAGCAAGCAACATAAATCTCGCACAGATGACGATGGAGATGGTGTTACGGATGAAGATCCAATTGACTTAATTGATAACGATGGAGATGGTTTGATTGATGAGGATGGTAAGAAATTGCGTAGGGCACCTAAGTCTACTTACGATCGCGATGGAGAGTTAGCTTTTGTAGGTTGGAGTGAATGGAGCCAGTCCTATTCGCCATCTGGTGGAAAAAACCAAGCAACAATAACATCGCCGAATCCGAGAAAATTTTTACAGATCAGAGTCAATATTGTCTCTGATGATCCCTTCAAGACGGGTCGCGTTCGTCAGGTTCGGGTTGATTTAGCGCCACCACTCTCTCTCGAATTGGCGGGTGAATTGGCTGTGATTAATGATCAAGCAAAGGAGCGACCAGTTTCGGATCTGGGTATCACGTCGGTCGATTACGGTGCTCCCGTAGATATTGACCCGTTACAAAGTCAACGTTTTTCTTATTTCGTTCGTGCAGCAGCCCCCGATCCAACAGATAACTCTGTGCGAAATGGTTTTGATGAAATTCTTATCGTAACACCTCAAATAGCCGAATTGCGGGGGGTAAGATTGGGTAAGGTTGTGGTCGAAGAGGTTCCGTCGCTACAGGATCCAGATAAGAAGTTGACTGCAGCAGTTACGACACAATTCGAAACATATTTCGAACGTAGTGATTTAGGAGGTTTCTTCGATGAATCTGGACTTGAACTGAAAATTGCTGAGACGCATGGCGATTCATTGTGGATGCAATTTCCGAAATCTATTAATGCCGGATTATCATCTAATGATCATGCCTTAGTAGAGGTTCAGTTTGATTCTAGATCCTTTCGTGAGGGAATCGAATACGGTAGTTTTGTGCGATCGTCAAACGGCGAAGCGGGTGTTTTTCAGCGAGTAGATACCTCTTCTCGTGATGCTACCGAATTAGTTAATTCGTCCACGGCGCGGGTTAGTTTGAAACCTATAGGCAGCGATTTAATTCAGGACGTTTCGATTAATACGTTTCTAACTCCTAATGGTGATGGGGTAAACGATGAGTTATTAGTACAATTTACTCTTTTAAAACTCATTAAAGAGCGTCCAGTTTCTGTTGAGATTTTTGATCTAAGTGGAAGAGTTGTAGCAACAGCGGAGAGTAGTAGTTCGCTGGGTTTAGTAGGCACCCAAGAATTTCGTTGGGATGGAAAGAATTCATCAGGTAAATTGGTTTTGCCCGGAATGTACGTTTGCCGGATTGTTATAGAGGCAGACCAGGGCGATAGCCAATTCATGCGTATTGTTAACGTGGTTTATTGAGTCTTTATAATCGGACGATTTGTTCGACGATTGTAAAAAAGTCCAAGGGAGGGTATCGTGAGTAAGATAAAGAGCTTCATGGCATTGGGCACCCTATTTTTGATTGGCTATGGTGCTGAAGTAACGTTAGCTCAAGAAGATTTTGGTTCGCGTCTAGGAGTGCGACGTGGAGGTCAACTTTCTTATGAGCCTGCTGGACCTGGGATATTGTTTGATGCGCTTGATCCTGCGGTAAAAAAGTGGTATGTGCCTCAGGAACTGTTTAATGAATACCAATGGCGTCAACAGAGCTACACAAATTATGCCCGGCAGAAATATCAGAGATACGTAAGCACAACTCAAGAGGGCTTTTATTTTTACGATCTGTATGGTAATTATATCACGCGAGGGCAGTTGATTTATGATTGGCGTGTATCTGCTCCTCAAACTGCGGGAAGTAACCTTTTTAAAACGACGAATTTTGGGAGTTGGTTTTCTAGTGTAGTTATCGCTTCGGATCAGAAGGGCCAGTATGCTTACGCTCTTACCATTGGAGATCGGATTCGTACTACGCTAACGCCAATGACTTTCTCAAAACCTACGTTTGCGGGTATTCAGTTGGATTTGGCTACTGATAAATACGAGGCGACGTTTTTAGCTTCGCGTCCGTCGTCTCCGGGAGCTACTGGAAGTTTGACGGCGACATCTACGGGTGGAGGGCGTGAGCGGTCAAACGACACTAACCTGATTGGTGGCCGAGGAACTGTACAGGTTGGTGACTTTGTGAAACTGGGTGCTACCTACTTAAGTGCTTTCAATGCCCAAACAAAAGGCCAGGCATTTCAGGGTAATCCGTTCGGAGGAACTCTTACAGAGGGGCAGAACAATGCTGATGTTTCTCGAATTGAGGTAAGACTAAGTGATGATTCGCCAGAAGATGGAATTGCTGGAGCAGCATATTTTCAGGAAGAAATGATTATTACTACTATCGATGGAGAAAAGTATAGTAATCGTCGACGTTTAGGTGACAACAACATCTTGGATTTCCATCCCTCGGTGCAAGGAGGCTTTCGCCGAGACGGTTTTTTAGCTGCTGATGGAAATGAGGTCATTGCTCTGATTTATGATTTAGAGGGTCCTCAGTATCGGAACTCATTCGGCCCTCAGCCCGAACAAATAAGGAGTATTGAATTTTTAATGCTCTTAGCTAATGACTACCGGATAGATGTTACTTCTAATCGGCAACTTAACTCCAACGGTCAACCAGTATTACTCTCTGACGGTATTCCTGAGCGTACTGTTCGAGCAGATGGTAATGTAAAAGACGGCTCTAATCAGCGATTTGTTCGAGTCAACTATGGTTTACCGGTTGCTAATGAGATATTTGGCGTAACGCTTGATGTGACAGATGTGGCAGGTTTTTATCTTTCTGCTGAGTGGGACAGAAATAGGCAGCATTTTCGTTACCCGAGACGCTCGGAGGTTGATGTAACCAAACACCGAGCCTTTAATAATGCTGCAGATGCATGGTTTTTGAATGTTTATAAGCGTGCATATCCGTACTATGCATTTGGAGAAGTCTATAACGTGGATCCTGATTATAGTACGAGCTCGTATTTGGCAGGAACACAAAACGATGCTGCCGATATAAATTACGACGACGACACTCGTTTTGTGTATGAATTTGTTGATGATAATGATGATCAAGACCGAAATCCTGATTGGTTGCGTTCTAATTTTTCACAAGATAATCGAGTTTTCCCAGGTTATGACGAGAACAACGATTTTGTAAATGACTTCAACCAAAATGATTCTGAACTTCGACAGAATTCTGTTCCTGACTATGATGAGCCTTTTTTGCGTTATGCTTCGGACCGGCCAGAATTCTTGTTCGGTGTTGATATGAATAACAACGGAATAATCGATAGGTTTGAAAATGATAATTTGCCCGATTATCTATATAAACGAGATCGCCGGGGGTATAATATTTACGCGGGATCACAATTGGGTCCGGAAGCTCGTCTTACAATTGGGCGGGTAGATGAAAGACAGTTGGCTGATAATCGTAGCAATACGAGCAATTATGTAATGTTAACATATGATCGTGATTTTGCTCGCAAAGGTAGAATCCAATTATTTAATAATCTACGTCGTGTTCAGGATAGCATCAGAGACGATGTGATAGAATGGGTTGTTCGTGATGGATCTCGAGGAGCCTTTGTTCCTTACACCGATCCTTTACCCTTGCGAGATGGCTGGGCTAATACAGTTTATTTAGGTTACCAGTATAATAGTGATAGCTTTCGGTTTAAGAATCGAGTCAAATGGGAAGTCATAAATCAGTCGGATTATGACGCGAGGTCTATTGAGGAACAGGATATTCGTGAATCCGCTTCATTTTTTGGTGTATTAAATAAGTTGGACTATACATTTGATATCGGTATCGTAAAGCTGCAGCCGCGAATTAAGAGTGAATTTCAGCGAAGCAGACCATCTCTAAAAGAGGATTCTCAGGTTCGTATTGCGACAACGGAACTTAGTGAACTCTTTTCATTGATAGCCCGCGTTCCGATACTTGCTCGAACAGAGATGCAGACCGGTGTAGAATACCTTTTTCTAGAGCAGTTTAGAGAGGAATTAGAGGATAACCAGTTGCGTTCAGATCGAACGGAACTGGTCTACGCGTTACAGTTTACTAACAATGTAGATTATCAAGGTTATAATCTTTGGACTCAGGCAGGTTTTAGAGTTGCGAGGATCGATCGCGCTTCTGCTGAAAAAGCGCGCACAGAAACTGCTATGTTCGTAACTGTTTATGCTGGTTTGGAATAAGGAGATCGTCATGGGAATGTTTTTTCGTTCTTTCATTTTCTCGCTTTTGTTAGTTTCTGTTGGATGTTCGTATCGCTACTATGCCGGTGATCTTCAGCCGTTGAGCGAATCGCAACAGGGTGAAAATAAGGAGGTCGCTGATGATGGCACGGTCACTTACAAGCAGGCAAGGCTTTCGATAAGCTTACGTCCGATGTCCGATCAAGAATTAAATAGGCAATTTAATACGTATTCAAGTGAAGGACCCAATTCTAGAAATCCATATACTTTTGGTGATTCTGAATATTTTAGGACTGGAGATACACCAAAACGCTGGACAGTATTTCGGTTAGGTGTGTCTAATTATGAATATCCAAAGGTATATTTGAATCCTGAAAAAATCTATATGACCACGAGCAATGGCCGAAAATACTATAGTTTAACGCGTGCGCAAATGGCAATTTATTTTCGTCGATATGCTGGCGGAGGAAGTGGCGGAGACTCTCCTGGAATCCCCGGGAATGCCTATAATGTTTGGAAGGAACGTGACGGAATTCTTAGACGCACAATGTATCAGAATGAACAAATATTTTCGGCTCAGGAAAGTGATGGCTATGTGGTTTTTGAACCTTTAGCCCATGATGTGGATGAATTAACTGTGCATATTGATGATGTGGTGATTCGTTTTGATTATAAGGGTGATCCTNTAGAGACGTCNGATGTANAAATGCAGTTTGGCCGGGAGGTTGGCCGTATTTATCCCGATGGCCGGAGANTAGCTGTTGGANATTAGTAGTTAGATANTTTTTCCACTAAAATTAATTTATGTTTTATTTTGCGCGGCNTTGCATATGCAACGCCGCGCAATTTGCTTCTGAAGGATTTAGAGAGGATTTTTATGACCGGTTTCTTTGTTTATTCTGCGATTGTTCTGTCATTTTTTTTCGGTTGTGGATCCGAAGATCTAGCATACACGACCGATGAACCACTCGTGCAAGTTGGAGATAAAAGTATTACCGGAGGAGATATAGATCGTTTTATAGGGAATTTGCCTGATAATCTCCGGTTTGAAAGTTTAGATGATTCTACCACGAGAANATATTTGCAATCTTTAGTCGANCGTGAACTTCTTCTTATGCAGGCTGAAAAAGTTGGTATTAACGAAATGTCCGAGTTGCATCAAAAGATTTCGGATGAGATAAATAAGATTTTAAGTAAGGAAATTTCACTGGAACTTGTAGATTCACAAATCGCTATCTCTGAAAGTGAATTACGAAGTGTATATGACGAAATGGATTTGGGTTGGGAAGTTTGGCCGGCGCATATACTTTNGGACACTTATGAGGATGCTATTTCTGTGATAAATGAATTAANAAGTGGGCGATCTTTTTCTGAAGTNGCGCAAGAACGTTCGAAAGCCAACGATGCCAACAAGGGAGGTAATTTAGGTGGATTTTTTGGTGAAGGGGATGTTGTCCCTTCATTACGTGAGGCTACATATCATTTAGAGGAAGGGGAATTTAGCGATCCGGTTAGGACGAAGGATGGGTTTGAGGTGGTAAAGTTGCTAAAGAAACGTCGTTTGGGGTTTGACGTAATGCGAGGAAAAATAAGTAAACAATTCACTAGAAAAAAGTGGACCGAACGAAGAGAGGTTGTTGTTGATTCATTATCAGATGTTCGTGATCTGGTCTACTTTAGAAATCGTGTTAATGCAGTGATAAACGGATTATTTGGCAAAGGAATTAATGAGGAGCAAGTGGCCGATACACTAGTAGCGTATGATGGTGGTAGGATATTAGTTGGTGACGCAATCCGTGGTCTTCGTTCCATAAAAAAAGGAGCTCTCCCTCCGGATAGTATAGCTGTTTTTACAGAAATTTATAGGTGGATAATCCCGGATTCCTTGTTTGCCTTGGAGGGACGTGATCAGGGAAGAGATACATTTCCTCGCATTGTTAAATGGAAGGAGAAGAGGCGTAGGAGTCTCATGATTGGCCAATTAAGACTGGATCGTTTACGGGGTATGGTAGAAGTAGGAGATAAGGAAGTACGGGAATATTACGAAAAATACTTAGATACTTACAAGAAATTGCCTGGAATTATTGAAATGACTGAGGTCCTTGTTGAGCAAAAATCATTGGCTGAAGATATTTATGAACGTGCAAAACAAGGAGAATCTTTAAATATGCTTGCAAAAAAATATTCGATAAGATCAAAATTAGATTCGTTGGGAGGTCACGTTTTCAACGACAGTGGCCGAGTGAAAATTAAATCTTTATTTCAATCGCCATATAGAGATTTTTTCGGAGATAGTAACGAAGATCAGGTTAATGTTATTCAGCGTCCGATGTTGGTCCAGGATTATTATAGTGTCTTTCGTTTAGATAAGGCTTATTCAAAGGTTCCTGTTCCATTTAGACAAGTTAAAAGGCCNATNCGTGTAAAGATTAGGGAAGGGCGAGAATCAGTCATTTTTGAAGGTTATCTTGATTCTTTACGGCATTTAAATTCGAATAAAATTCAGTGGTTTGACTNCAATATAGAAAAATATCATAAAGCGCAGTCTACGTAATATTGAAATTCAAGTTAAAGTGAAAACTGCTTTACCTAACTTTCTTTCTCGAATATTTGGGCTGTTTGTTGCCCTGCTAGTGGGCTTTTTAGCGGTTGTAGTGATTGAAATTATATTTGGGCAGGTTGATCAGTTTGCGCCTCCACCATTGTTGAAAAAAGTGGGCGATTCTGATAATCAAGTTCTAAAAACGGTTAACCCTCATTATGCCCTTCGGTTCTTTTCGGGTGTCAATATTGATGGTATGAGAATGGCACCATACCCTTATATAGAGCCATCTGATTCTAAAAAATTGCGAGTAGTTGTAGCTGGAGGATCTACTATTCAGGGATATCCACATCCTCGTAGGCTTACAGCTTCAGCATATACACGNTCTATGTTAGCCGATATTTTTCCGGAATACCACGTCGACGTTTTTAACCTAGGTATAACCGCGGTTTCGAGTTTTGTGGTGAAAAAGGTTGTTCAAGAAGCCCTCTCACTTAATCCTCAAATTGTTATTGTTTACACTGGCCATAATGAAATTTATGGCGTGTATGGATCAGCATCTCTCAGTCCCGGAGGAAATTCCCTATTAGCAAAATCGATTTACTACGATCTAATGCAACTCAGTACGACAGGTTTTCTTCGGTTTTTGATTGATAAATTCGTTGGNATGCCTACAGATTCGCGAGTATTACTAAATGTGATGTCAGATGCGGNAATGCTCGATTCTGAAGATTTAAGACGTAAGGAAGCGGTTGAAAATTTGAAAGGGAATATTCGTGAGTTAGCTGCACAGTGTAAACAANAAGGCGTATTATTAATTGTTTGTACNGTAGCTAGTAATGAACGTGGTTTTGCTCCAGGATTTAGTGAACNAAAAATTGGCGAAAAAAAACTTAGTTTTTGGAGAAATGACATCAATTTAGGTTTGAAAAACCTTTACGCTAACCCAAATTTNGCAGCGTCTCATTTCGAATCCGCNCTAGGTATTGCTNGTGAGCATCCGTGGACACTTTTTCATTATGCTCGTTCTCTAGAAGTCATGGGAGAAACTAGTCGCGCTCATTTAAATTTTGTTCGCGCAAAGGATAAAGATCTATATCCGTGGCGTGCAAGTAGCGAGATCAACATCGCATTGCAGGGTGTCTCAGGAGACTTTGGATTACTATTGGTAGATATTGAAAAAGTTTTTAGACAAAATAGTCCTGCTTCAGGTATCGGTTGGGAATTAATGGATGATCATCTTCATCCCTCTACAGCCGGACAATTACTTTTGGCGCGTAGTTGGAGCCAATCTATAAAATTGGCTTTAGGTGATTCGATCCTTAATACCAAATCACGTTCAGATACGGATTATCTTACTTCGCATGGAAATTTGCCTCTTGAGACAATGGCTGTTTACACTGAAATGCACTCGTTACTAAGTGAGCCACCGATGGATAAAGGGAATGAAGACCATGCGAAATCGCTTGAGCAAAAAGCCGATTCTGTATGGCTTAATTTGACTGAAGGGGAACGCAGAGGCTTTCAATTTTGGAAGAGTGGAAATAGTGGACGAAGTCTTGTACTTAGTGCTGCGGATCAACTATTTGCCAACGGTGAATGGGACCTTGCAAGAAAGTATTATCTGGCTTCACAGTTAGAGGAGCCTTATACGCCGTGGGGAGACGTATGGGCTAATTTGCGGGCAGCGCGTTGTATCCAATTAAATGAAGAGAGAAATTTAAATGCCATTGAGCGCCTACCGATTGAATCGATACCAGCTAAGCTTGATTTAATTTCTTCA
>NZPK01000142.1 GCA_002693325.1 Gemmatimonadota bacterium
ATGAACATGCATAGCCATACTATCATCAACCTTGGGTCGTACATAATCTTGTAGCACAGCTAATTCTGAAAATGAAGATAATACATCTACGCAAGCAATCGATCGAGCAGTCTGTTGTATGTGTATAATCCATTCTGAAATTTCATTTCGAATATCTATAAATAAAGCAAACTCACGATCTTTAAGTTTNTCTTCAGCTTGTAAAACTGTATCTTCATACTCTTTCAATTCTGGAGTAATATAACGTTCGGAATTTGTAAGAGTCTGTTTACGGATATAATTCTCTGGCACCCGACCCATATTAGCTTTACTGACTTCTATGTAGTATCCAAACACTTGATTAAAACCAATTTTTAACGAAGCGATTCCCGTTTCTTCACGTTCTCGTGCCTGAATTTTTGCAATAAACTCCTTGCCTCCGGAACTAACAGNTCTCCACTCATCAATTTGACTATCAAAGCCATCCCGAATTATCCCACCATCGTTAATTGACGTTGGTGGATCATCAATAATACTGGACCTAATCTTACTTACCAATGGACTAACGTCAGGCAACCCATTTTTATGAATACTAACTAAAAGGTCCGACTTTAAATCGGATAGATTTTCATTATATTCGGGTAAAATCTCCAATGAAGTCGCTAATGCAGCCACATCTCTTCCATTTGCTCGTTTACAACATATCNTTGCGACTAATCGCTCTAAATCGCCNGTAATTTTCATTGANGCTCTTATTTTTTCANGAATATCCCGCCTTGAAATTAGTTCATCGACAACATCTAACCTCTGAGCAATTAGAGCAGGATTTTTTAGCGGATGCATTAGCCAATGACGCAATAAACGTGCACCCATCGGTGTACACGTTTCATCTAACGCCTCTACCAAAGATCCCTTTAGACCACCATCATGCTGATTTTCAATTAGCTCTAGGTTACGCTTCGCAACAACGTCTATAACTGCATGATCTCCGCGATGTCGTCGCTCGACTCTATTAATATGGCCTACTGCACCTTTCTGGTTTTTCCTGAGGTACGCGACTACCGCCCCGCCGGCGCAAACCCCAAGTGTTAAGTCATCACACCCAAAACCCTTCAAAGAATTTGTTCGAAATTGTTCCAATAATAATGACCGAGCTGTGTCATCAGAAAAATTCCAATCCTCAATATAACTCAAGCTAGCCTTAGGCGATATTTTCTTAAGTTCCTCCACTTTTTCAACACTAGCTCTGTCTGAGATCAAAAGTTCGGCTGGATCAATATTTCTTATAGCATCATGTAAATCTGATATACTAGTTTCGTCTAACGTAAAATCTCCTGTCGAAAGATCAATCTGCGCCAAACCAACCCTTTTTGCTCTCCATACTACTGCAAGTAGAAAATTATTACGATATCCGTCTAAAATAGAATCCGCCAAAGCAGTACCCGGCGAAACAATTTCTACAACATCTCGTTTCACTACCCCTTTGGCATGTTTTGGATCTTCAACTTGCTCACAAATAGCAACTTTTTTACCGTTTCTTATTAGCTTAGACAAATAGTTTTCCAACGAATGGTAGGGTATTCCAGCCAGAGGAACCTCTCCAGATGTTTTCCCATGATTCCGAGCGGTAAGAGTGAGTCCTAAGATTTTCGAGGCAGATTTTGCGTCTTCATAAAACATCTCATAAAAATCTCCCATGCGAAAAAAAAGTATTGCATCTGGATGCATACGCTTGAAATGCATATACTGTTCCATTGCAGGAGTAAGCTTTGTTTTAGCCATAACACTCTTATCAAATTTGAAGTTTATTCAAATATCAAAACCATAAATTAAGTAAACCAATAACACCAATAAATCCAAATTCGGTGCTAAAAAAACGGGACACTGAAGAAAATCAGTATCCCGTATTCAATCAAGAATCCTCTTTGGATTAAAACAACTAAAAAAGCATCATCAACTTTTTAATTGTTTCCCTCATGCGATTCACCCCAACTCTCCATCTCATCATCAGAATCTACCGTTTCTTCATCAATCGTGTATTCACCTATGGGGTGTGCCTCAACATAAGCTTCGTATTCGGCCTGATCCTTATCACGGAAATAATCACGAACACTAAGTACGATCTTTTTATCATTCTCATCAAATTCAATCACTTTTAACGGTATTTCCTGGCCTTCTGAAAAACATTGGTGAGGGTTATTTATTGATTCAATAGCCAATTGAGACAGTGGCACAAAACCATCAACATCCCCATCAAATGAAACCACTAATCCTTTTTCCAAAATTCGAGAAATTACACCTTTGGTTTCAGTGCCAACAGCATATTTTTCGGAAAACTGCGGCCACGGGTTTTCAAAAGCTAACTTATGACTTAACGAAATACGACGACGTTCCACATCTATTTCGGTGACAACAACAGATATCATATCTCCCTTACTAAACATCTCACTAGCCTGTCGTATACGGCGTGTCCAAGACATATCAGAAATATGAACTAAGCCATCAATATTGTCTTCAATTTCAACAAATGCGCCAAAATTTGTCAAGCTACGGACAGTACCCTCTAACCGAGTATTCGCCGGATATTTATCATCCAACATACCCCACGGATCCTCTTCAATCTGCTTCATACCTAGTGAGATCTTTTGATTCTCTTGATCAATTTTTAGTATCACAACCTCTACTAAGTCACCAATATTAACAATCTTTGAAGGATGACGTACGTGCTGAGTCCAAGACATTTCTGATATATGTACTAATCCTTCAATTCCTTCTTCCAATTCAACGAAAGCCCCATAATCTGTAATGGAAACTACCTTTCCTCTAGTCCGTCCATCAATCGGATATTTTGCTTCGATACCTTCCCAAGGATGAGAAGTTAACTGTTTCAATCCCAATGAAATTCTCTCGCGATCACGATCATAATTTAAAACCTTGATCTTGATCTTGTCTCCAATTGACACAAGCTCTGAAGGATGTGTAACTCGTCCCCAAGACATATCCGTTATATGCAATAAACCATCCACGCCACCGAGATCGATAAAAGCTCCGAAATCCGTTATGTTTTTTACAACACCTTCGCGTACTTGTCCTTCTTCCAGCACTTTAACGATTTCCTCACGCATTTTTTCGCGCTCTTCCTCAAGCACAGCTCTACGTGAGACCACAATGTTTCTACGTGCTTTATTTAACTTTATAATTTTGAAAGGGAATTCCTGCCCAAGAAATTGATCAAAGTTTTTGACCTGGCGAATATCGATTTGCGACCCTGGCAAAAATGCATCCACCCCAAACAAGTCTACGACTATCCCACCTTTAATTCTTCGCATTAAACGACCTTGTACGGTATTTCCGGTATCATGCGCATCCTTAATTGAATCCCATACACGCATAAAATCTGCTTTCTGTTTAGAAAGCACGACCTGTCCTTCCTGATCCTCAACATTTTCGAGAAAGACTTCAATTTCCTGACCAACATTAATCGATGACGGATCATTAAATTCACGAATTGAAACCGCACCCTCAGATTTAAATCCAATATCAATCATCACCTCACTATCATTCGCTGAAACAATTGAACCGGTAACTATTTGACCTTCTTGTATCCCCGATATACTCTCATCGTACAACGCCATCATTTCTTCAAGTTGCGCATCATTATATTCTGGTTGCTCTAATTCTTCAGCGCTAATCTTTCCNTATTCAGGCTTGGTAGAATTACTAACATCTTCTAAAAGTTCCTCAGAATTTACANCTGTCTCTTGAGTCATATTCACCCTACTAAACTTCTGTTAAAGCCGACAAGGTCGACAAATTGGGACGACACGCAGAATCCNATCACATGCCAGTAGATTATCTACAAACGAGGAATCAACTTTTGATTCTCTCTCTCCTACTAACTACTAAGTCATACAAATACTGTATTTGCTCCTCTATTTTCCAATTCGTAGTATCAATTTCGACGATATCACCAGCCGAAGATAATTCACCATAATCTCGCCTCGTATCTTCAAAGTCTCTACGCTCTATATCTTCTTTAACCTGACAATATTCGACATTCGCGCCTTTTGCTACTAACTCTGTATACCGTCTCCGAGAGCGCTCATCTAAATCCGCTAGCATCCGAAATTTTAAATCCGCATTAGGAAAAACTACGGAGGCCATATCTCTTCCATCAGCAACTATACCGCCGGCTTTGCCCAATAAGCGCTGNTGTCCGACGAGGAAACTCCTAACAAACGGTTGATCCGCAAAAGCACCAACAATTCTTGAAATTTTAGGGCTACGTATTTCTCTGCTGACATCTTTACCATTAGCGAAAACTACAACCGCTTCATTAGAAGAAAATAATTNAATATTCAGATCTTCCAATAGTTTTTTTAAATTAGATTCATCATGTGGAAGTATGTCTAATTGCAAAGAGACTAAAGCAACAACTCTATACATCGAACCGGTATCCAGATGACGAAAACCCAGTTTCTGTGCAAGTAAACGAGCCGAAGTTGATTTACCAGACCCCACTACTCCATCAATCGTGATTACCTCGTTGCCAATCATCCAAGCCCTACCTGGATACGAAGATTACGAATCTCCATTTGATTTAAACCTCGAGTCTTACCCTCAATTAAATCGCCGAGATTTATGCCCGCGAAGGCAACACGTCTCAATTCTCTGACCGGATGCCCTATATAACGCAACATCCGTCGGACCTGACGCTTTCTTCCTTCATGAATCACGAGACGTACACAAGCAGTCTGCCGATATCCAACTCCTTGAGAGCTTACAATTTCAACCTCTGCTGGTGCCGTTAGTCCATCGTCAAGATAAACCCCTTTCCTAAGTTTAGCTAGATCTCCCTCGGACGGAACCCCACGGACTATAGCTTCATAAACTTTATCAATTAAGAAACGTGGATGAAGCAGGCGATGGGCCAATTCGCCATCATCAGTCCAAACAAGCAAGCCCGTCGTTGCCATATCAAGACGTCCGACAGGCATAGTACCGAGACGCTGTCCTTCCACAAGATCAAAAACGGTTGGGCGATTATGCGTATCGCTTCTAGTAACAACGTAACCTTCTGGCTTGTTAAGCAGAAAATATTCACAGGTGTCAGGTAAAGAAATTTGATGGCCGGAATACTCTATGATGTCAAATTCTGGGTCAACGCGATAACCCAACTCGTCCACAACTAAGCCATTCACTATCACAGACCCATTCAAAATCAAATCATCACTTTTACGGCGTGAGGCTATACCCGCACGGGCCAAAAAACGATTAAGGCGCATTAGATCGTAAAATATCTTTAACTTCCATCTAAGACTCCTGATCAGAAGAATCTATGATCGTAGAATCTAGTCCGCCTTCGAAGCTTTCNAAAGTTGAGGCACTTTCTTCAGACAAANGACCTTCATTCGAAAACCCTTCTGAAGCTACCGCCAACGACTCATTAACATCTGGACGATCATTGGAATGTACTGNCAAACTATCTGCCAAATGNCGTCGTAATTCANTTTTGTTATCATCAGAAGCTAAAAGCTCATCAATCTCTTTAGCCTTAGGTAATTCGGCAAGACTTTTTAGACCAAAATGAATTAAAAAATCACGAGTCGTGCCGAAAAGCATAGGCTTGCCGACTCCCTCAGACCTGCCAACTATACGAACCATTTTAAGTTCCATAAGTGTTTGCATTACGCCACCAGAATTTACCCCTCTTATCGCATCTATCTCAATTCGAGTAATTGGTTGCTTAAAAGCGACTATTGCGAGCGACTCGAGCGCAGCCTGAGATAATCGAGCTTCATTTGAGTTATTATGAAACTTCCGCAACCAAGGGCCGTAATTCTCTCGGGTAGCTATTTGAAACCCACCGCCAATCTCTATAATAGAAAATGATCTCCCCCCTTGAGAATATTCTTCGTTAAGTTCATCAATGATATTACGNATCTCCCGANCGTTATATTCGTCAAATAATGCGACTAGCCTACCGGAAGANACAGGATCCGTTGCNGAAAGTAGAACCGCTTCGATTATTGGCCGAGCATCAATTATCTTGTTTGAAAGATCTTTACTCAATTATAGCCTCCTGTATTTTACTTAGTCATTAATCAGTGAATCACCACTACCTTCGGTGAATAAGACTCCATCGCTGGATGGCGAGACTCTGTCACTACGTTGTTCAATCCAAATATCATCAAACGGACGAGATTGTTGAACGTGAACACGTTGAGACTTGAGCAATTCTAACATGCCAACAAAAGTAGACACAAAACCATTTCGACTTCGTCCATGAATAACATCAGCAAACCTAATTCTTTCACATTCTTCGAGCATTTTAATAATTAGCTCAACACATTCCTCAACAGAAATCTGCTCACCAATAATTTCATGTACTTCGTCTACGGGAATAATTTCAAGAGTTTTTTTGTAAGCCTTAAGTAAATCAAAGAGATTGATATCAGATAACATCGGTGTCGAGTCGTCAGCTATACTTTCTTGCCGGAGCCCTTGATTACAAAGGAAGATGTCNCGACGAGCCCTTTTTTGGTTACCCAGCCACTCTGCCATTTCCTTAAATTGTTGATATTCCATTAGGCGTCGAATCAGTTCTTCACGCAGGTCACCATCTTCGCCATCGACCAAATCAATCTGTTCTTGCGGCAACATCATTTGCGATTTTATACGCATGAGCGTGGCAGCCATCAGGATAAAATCACTAGCCTGTTCAATATCAAGTAAATGAATTTNCCCCAAAAAATTCAGGTAATGTTTCGTTATGTGAGCAATTGGGATATCGTAAACGTCCAGTTCATCTTTACGTATCAAGTAAAGGAGCAAATCCATAGGGCCTTCGAAAACATCAATTTTCACTTCATAAATTTTGGGGTTAGACTTTAACTCTACGTCCTTGATATTGTCATCCATAACTTTCCTCGGAAAAATCTAACCGTACAGAAATTACAATNCAACCGTATTTTGTAATTTGCNTGATTCACAATTTCAATTCAATCTTACTCGCCCTGAAAACCAGAGGTTTTTTGCCAACAGAACAGTTACAAATCAAACTAAACGCCCTCAAGAAACTGACCATAATCATCATTTGAGAATAAATTATCCACTTCTGATTCATCTTCTATTCGAATTTTAATCAACCAACCAGCACCATAGGGGTCCTTATTAACCGCTTCAGCATCGTCTTCTAAAACTTCGTTTGTTTCCAAAACTTCACCTGAGAGAGGAGAAATTAAGTCGCCAAGAGTTTTAACTGCCTCGATACTTCCAAACATCTCTCCCTTGCGTAGATACTCACTAATTTCCGGAAGTTCNATAAAAACTATATCTCCTAATTCTGATTGAGCGAAATGAGTAATACCTACAGTCGCTATATCGCTCTCGACTTGAACCCATTCATGAGTCTCGGTGTAACGTAAGTCAACCGGGATATCATTATTATNCATAAANTAACTCCAAAACGTGAGGCTTAAGAATGCAGTAANTTTGTGTCTGCAACATAATCGGTATTAAAATTCCCAGACACAAATCCTTCTTCATTAGCTACTGCTTTGTGAAAAGGAATTGTTGTTGAAACCCCCTCTATCGTATATTCGGACAATGCACGACGTAACCGAGATATCGCTTCATACCGATTTTCACCATAGACTATTAATTTTGCAAGAAGAGAATCATAATATGGAGGCATATTATACCCTTCATATATATGGCTATCAATCCGGACACCAGGACCACCTGGTTGATTTAAGGCAGAAATNTTACCAGCAGATGGCATAAAGTTTTGGAATGGATCCTCCGCATTTATACGACATTCGATCGCATGTCCAGAAAGTTCAATATCTTTTTGGGTATATCCTAAATGCTCTCCTGCAGCTATCCGGATTTGCTCGCGAACNATATCAATTCCCGTCACAGTTTCAGTCACAGGATGCTCAACTTGAATACGCGTATTCATTTCCATAAAATAAAAATTTAAATCTTCGTCTACTATATACTCAATTGTTCCGGCGCTATAATACCCAACACCGTGAGCCCCTGCTACGGCAGCTTTACCTAAGCGATCTCGCATNGATGAATCCACTATAGGGGAGGGGCTTTCTTCCAATAATTTTTGATTNCGACGCTGAATTGAGCACTCGCGTTCAAATAAATGGATAATATTTCCGTGTTCATCTCCTAATACCTGAATTTCAATGTGCCGTGCACGTTCAATAGAGCGTTCCATATACACAGCATCACTCGAAAAAGCACCACGTGCTTCCATACGAGCCATTTCCCAAGCTTCGGCCAATTCANCCATAGATTTCACTATTCTCATGCCACGTCCACCACCACCTGCAGATGCCTTCAGTCTAAGCGGAAAACCAATTTTTTCAGCCCATATCCTTGCATCAGTTAATGTCTCAACTTCCCCATCACTACCAGGTACTACTGGGACTCCAGCATCCTTCATTGTTTGTCGAGCAAGAGACTTATCTCCCATACGACGAATAGCATCTACTGGAGGACCAATAAATTTTATTCCACACTTTTCACATAATTCAGCAAATTCTGCATTTTCGGCGAGTGGTCCATATCCAGGATGAATTGCATCAGCATTGGTTAGTTCAGCTGCACTNATAATATTTGCATAATTTCTGTAACTATCCTTTCCGGGCGGNGGTCCAATACAAACATCTTCATCAGCAAATAAAACATGCGAAGAATGAGTATCGGCTTGGGAATGTATAGCTACCGTAGAGATACCCATATCTTTACAACTTCGAATGACTCTTAAGGCTATCTCTCCCCTATCAGCAATCAAAACCTTGTTAAACATTCAAATTTCCTATCACTTTTTAGTCAGGCCTGATCCTGAACAGAGGTTGATCATATTCTACAGGTTGTCCATTCTCAACCAAAATCTCTTCGACTTTTCCGGATTGNTCAGCTGGTATCTCATTCATTATTTTCATCGCTTCTACGATACATAGAGTTTGGCCATTCTTTGCTATATCTCCGGCCTTAACAAATTCCTCAGACTCAGGAGATGCNGCGCGATAAAATGTCCCAACCATAGGCGAACGCAGTAAATAACCCTCCTCAGTTTGATTTTCCTCAGAAGATTTTTCTTTGATTGAAGAAGTGGTATCCCGAACAACAGAATTTTCAACTTGTGAATCAGAGTTCGGTGAAACAACCATATTACTAATAATCTCGTTTCCAAGGCCATTTCGACGTCGAACAATNTTAATTCGATAACCTACCGNAAAAAAATTCTTTTCGTCTATCTCTAACTCATCAACGTCAGATTCTTCAAATAATTTTAACAACTTCTTCAGTTTTTCCTCTTTCACTTCAACCTCCGCTAAGTTACTTGGTCTGATGGAAAACTAAACTCGTTCGACATACTCAACAGTGCGAGTATCGATTTTTAATTTATCGCCTTGGTTCACGAATAATGGAACTTGAACATTAAAGCCTGTCTCCAACGTAGCTGCTTTTGTCGCGCCAGTAGCAGTATCACCTTTCAGTCCCGGTTCAGTATNGGTTACTTCAAGATAAACAAAATTAGGTAGATCAACACCGATAGCTTTCTCACGAGCGATTAAAACAAAAGCGTTCTCGCCATCCTTCAGTAAATTCGTTGCATCACCAACTAAGCCCTCGTTTATGCCCATTTGCTCATAAGTATCAAGATCCATGAAATGATACAAATCACCTTCTGAATATAGAAATTGCATCTCTCTTTTTTCTAAGCGAACTTCTTCCACTTTATCCCCAGATCGAAAGGTACGATCCAATACAGCTCCATTATGCATGTTCTTCATCTTAGTTCGAACGAAAGCACTTCCCTTACCCGGCTTAACATGTTGAAATTCAACTATCGAAAAAATATCNCCATCTATTAACATACAAAAGCCATTCCTGAAATCGGTGGTATCTGCCATTAATTATTCTCGCTTTCTATTTCCCNTAATCTTTAGATTTTAGCCTTCAAAGCAGACAACTTCNTACGTAGTTCCACATTNTCNGGATCNTTACTCAATAATTCCTGATAAACCTCAATGGCCTTTTCAGTCAAACCTTGTAGATTATAAATNTCGGCCAGAGTCCGCGTAGAGATATTTCTTCCATCAACNTTGGATTCAAACTCATCTGCTTCAGGTAACAANGCAACATCCACAACACCCTCTNCCTCTGCATCTATTTCTTGANNCAGTTTAGACAAATCATGTTCTTTTGCTCCACCCAAATCAAAATTTCCATCTTGATCATATTCAGTCAGTAAAGAATTATCTGAAAAACCTCTGATTGTCGGCAAATCACCGTTATCATCAATCTTCGGCGCTAAAATAGGTTGGCTACTTTTAGACGACATATAAGAATGACTATCTAAATGTTCTAAACTACCGGAGTTTTTCGAATCGAGAATCGATGCAGATGCAAAACTCTGCGCTACTAATTCCTCGGGCGTAATAACCTTATTTTCATCACAGTCTTTTTCGACTTGAAAGCCAGATTCGATATGAAGCTCCCCTTTATCTCTGTTTTGGCCTTTAGTTTGAACATCTACTTTATCTTTTTCAATCTTACAGCTTTCGCGTAAGTCAACCTTAACATCATAATCTGGATTTATAGCCTCAGTAGAATCTTTTAAGATTGTGGAGGATATATCAGCAACATAAGTTTCTTGCCCGTCAACAAACGCTTCGTAGTCTAACTGTTCGTCTGCATTTTTAAAATTTATTTTACTCTCTATAAATTTAATTTTCTCAATTTCATTCTTGCCATAAGGGTCTATTTTACAAGCAAGTCGTAAATTTTCTAAGGCCATACGAAAATTGCCTAATTTAATGCATATCTCAGCATGTAACCGCAACCCACTCGAACTATCAGGAATTCTTAGACATGAACGACTTGAGACTTCAAAAGCCTTTTCATAATCACCAATAGCAATATAAGATTTAGCCAACACGAAAAGACCCAAACTACTATTTGGATATTTTCTACAGCCTTGTTGGCATAACTTTATAGCCTCTTCGTGCCTACCCTGTTCTAAATAAACCGAAGCTACACGAACAAATCTTACTGAATCAGGATATTTACTAAAGTCTTTTTCTAATTTTGGCATTCTATCAACCGCAATGTTCAGGGGAAAAATCACCGGCAAAATAAAAGTCATCTATCAGTACATGAGACAATCCAACATAATTACGAGCGGCTATTTTACGGTTTAACTCTCTAATTGTCAAGATATTATGCTTTTTTCAATCATCCTCTAATTGATTTTGCATTCAGCTACTTATTTGCTAAAAGTTGTGATGCGATGTTACACGTTCAATCTTCTACACACATAGAAAAACCAAAAAGATTTTAAACCTTCAAAAATTAAACTACTTGCATTATAACTGAATTTCGATAGTTTTTTTTCACGTAACAAAACACGGAAATGAGAATTTGCAAGGACCTAAAAAGCCAAGAATCTTCTATTGTAAAACACACTTTTTCTAAATCTTTATCTTTAGGTAGAGTTTTTATTGCGCCCATAGCTCAGCTGGTAGAGCAGCCGACTCTTAATCGGCTTGTCCAGGGTTCGATCCCCTGTGGGCGTACCATTTTATAACCTCCTGTTTTTACAGGGGGTTATATTTTTATCCTGTTGTAACAACCAATACAATATCGTATTTAATTTCAATGACGTATTATCATATACGTTTTTGCGAATATGAAACTTAGTTGAAGAAGTACTTTAGACTTCA
>NZPK01000143.1 GCA_002693325.1 Gemmatimonadota bacterium
ATCACTAATTTTTTGAATGATGTAACTTAATTCGCGCTGAAGCTGAACTTTAATTTTGCTTATTCTTTGAGGAGATGCCAATGTTTATAGCCGTTCAAGTTCATAGTCTAAAAGTTCGATGCGAACGTCTTTCTCTACAAAATTTATTGCTTTAGAAATTACAGAATTAGCATGTCTTATATCGTTGCTTACTGTTACCATAGCCAATTCTGCATACTGCCATTCGTTCATAGTTCCCACTTCAGCCAAAGCCAAATTAAAATTTTTCTTTAATCTCTCTTTGATGCTGTTTATAACTCTTCTTTTGTCTTTCAACGAACAACTTTGACCTAATTTTATTTCCATATTGCAACCCATTACGGCTATACTCATTCTGAGTTATAGAGATCGCAATGTTTCAACGACTTCAATCGATTCGATTATGTCTCCTTCTTGGATATCGTTAAAACCTTCTAAGCCGATACCGCACTCGAATCCTTCGTTCACTTCCCTAACATCATCCTTGAAGCGCCTCAAGGATGATAATCCTCCAGTAAAAATATTTTCTCCTTCACGAAGAACTCGAACATTGTTGGATCGAATAATATGACCACTATTCACCATGCAACCTGCAATATTTCCAGTGCGCGATGATCTAAAGGTCTGTCTAACTTCAGCGCTACCAACCACATGTTCCTCAGTCGATGGAGCGAGTAATCCAGCTAAGGCTGCTCGCATTTCTTCTACTACCTCATAAATAATTTTGTAATTTCTAATTTCGACGCCTTCACTCAGTGACAATTCACGAGCTGAAGGTTCTGTTTGAACATGAAAACCTATGACTATAGCTTCAGAGGCAGACGCTAATAAGACATCAGATTCAGAAATTGCACCGACACTACTATGAATGACGCTAACGCGAACCTCCTCATGAACGATGCCGCCTAACTCTTGAGCTATAGCCTCAACAGATCCATCTACATCGCCCTTAACAACAACTCTTAGTTCCTGCATCTTTCCTTCTTGGATTTTATATTGCAGGTCACTAAGTGTAACTGAGCGCAATTTACGTTGGTCTTGTTCGCGTTTTATTAATTGGCGTCGTTGGCTTAAATCTTTAGCCTCACGTTCCGAGTTAGTTACAGAAAAGATATCTCCAGCTTGAGGCACTCCCGGCAAACCCAAAACTTGAATTGGGATAGAAGGACCTGCCTCCTTCACCTGTTTACCATATTCATCCAGCAGAGCACGCACACGGCCATTATAAACTCCGGAAATTATGGGATCTCCAACGCGCAGAGTTCCTTGTTGAACCAGGACCGTCGCAACGGGACCTCGTCCTTTATCCAATTTTGCCTCTATAATGCTGCCCTTGGCTACGCATTCCTCCACAGCGCTTAGTTCAAGCATTTCTGATTCTAACATAAGAATTTCGAGAAGGTCATCTATGCCATCCCCGGTGATAGCTGATATGCTTACGCAGGGGACTTTGCCTCCCCAATCTTCTACCAAAACGTCTCGTTCGGCGAGTTCCCGTTTTATTTTGTCTGGATCACTGGTAGGTAAATCTGACTTGTTTATTGCAATTACCATAGGGACCCTTGCAGCTCTTGAATGATCGATTGCTTCAATAGTTTGCGGCATTATACTGTCATCAGCCGCAATTATGACGATTACTATATCAGTTACACGAGAGCCTCTCGCCCTCATTGCAGTAAAGGCTGCATGGCCTGGTGTATCGAGAAATGTAATTTTCTTACCCGAGGGTAACGGAACAGAATAGGCGCCGATATGCTGTGTGATACCGCCTGATTCACCTTCTGCCACTTGTGCCTTCCGCAGGTAGTCCAACAGAGAAGTTTTCCCATGGTCAACATGACCCATTACCGTCACGACTGGACATCTGGGAACACGTTCACCCTCTATCTCTTCTTCTTCGGATGATTCCTCTACTTCAAGTTCATCGTCACCTGTAACGGCAACAACTGTATATCCGAATTCGTCAGCAACAGTTTGCATCGTGTCCATGTCTAGACGCTGATTGATCGTAGTCATAACTCCCAGTTGAAGGCAGACAGCAATAACTTCATTGGGTTTCACCCCTAGTTGTTCGGCAAATTCACCGAGGGTAATAAACTCGCTAACGGTAATTTCATTGTTCTCTTCAGCCTCATCATCCGATTCGTCTCGAGCATTTCTATCGTAACGCCGACGAACGCGACCTTCATTAAGTTGGCTGAGCGTTTTTTTAAGATTCTCTTGGACTTCACGAGCGTCTGCTTCTTTGGATTGGCTGTTATTATTTTTTCGTTTTTTGCCACCGCGTCTGCGTCCGCTATTTTCCTCTAAGGACGGTGGTGGAGCAGTTTTTGCAGAAATTTCTCGTTTGTCTTTAAACTCATCTTTTAATTCAGCTATTGGGTCCGAATCTCGTTTTCCACGTCTTTTATTACGCCGTCTGCGTTCCTCTTTTTCTGGATCAGCACCAACAACATCGGGAGGAGGAATCGATCCAGGAGAAGGTACTGAAGGACGTCGCGATGGCGATGGCCTATTAATAGATCGCCCATTATTTGCCGGAGCCTTTTTCTTGGGCGTTTTTGTTGCAGTAGAAGTGCTTGTCCGATTCGGTTGTTTACGTGTTTCCTCTTTGTCACGCTGTCGTTTCATCTCATCTTTAGAGCTTTGTTTTTCTTCCTTTATCTTGATGGTAATAGCCTCAAGCATTTCAGGTGTAACAACGCTCATGTGGCTTTTTACTTCAATACCTAACTCTTTCAACATTGAAATAAGAGCGTCACTGGAAAGCTTCTGTTCCTTAGCTACTTGATAAACCCTACGCTTTTCCAAAGATGTTTTACCCTTTCAATAACTGGCCGTTTAATTTAATTGGCAGTTTGTTTATTACTGATCTTCTGTTTTAGTCTCGCTAGAATCGGATAAAGTATTTTCTGATTCATCCTGTTGATGTTTGTTGGAGGGCTCGGAACTATTGACATTGGATGAATCGATATTTTGACTGCTACTATCTGACGCGATCTCATTTACAGGTAAATTTTCTGACNTTACAGTTTCAATTTTTGGGAGCTCAGGAAGGACATCCACTTTCTCGTCACCGTCTTCCAAGCATCTAATCGCCGTCTTTTGTAAAGTGAGAGCCTTTTCCTCCTCTTCTAATCCTGGAACTGATTTCAATAAATCAAGCGTTGCGTCTGCAATAGATTTTATTGAATCGAATCCAGACGTAGTTAGACTAAGTGCCATGAGTTCACTAACCCCATCAAGTTTTCTAAAGTGCTGTTGAATGAGATCTTGTTTGGCTCGGCGCTCTTGATATTGTGCCTCGGTGATAATATCTAAGCCCCAACCGGTCAATTGAACTGCTAACCTTGAATTTTGACCAGACTTGCCAATAGCTAAGGATAATTGGTCGTCTTCAACAATTACAGAGGCATGTTTTCTCCGATTATCCGTAATGACACGGGTAACATTCGCGGGGCTTAAAGATCTGCCTATGAATATCTGAGGTTCGTCTATCCAATGGACAATATCAATTCTCTCGCCACTCAATTCACGAACGATAGTTTGTACGCGAGATCCCTTTATGCCGACGCAGGCGCCAACTGGGTCGACGCGTTCGTCATTTGTACTTACGGCTATTTTAGCACGTTCACCTGGCTCGCGAGCAACAGAATGGATTTGGACTATTCCCTCGGCTATCTCTGGTACTTCCATTATAAATAATTTTCGGAGAAATTCTGGATGGGCTCTTGAAAGAAGTATCTGTGGACCACGGCTAGATTTCAGCACTTCATAAATGTATCCGCGTACTGATTCGCCCTGCCTGTAGCGCTCACGTCGAATTTGTTCTCGGTATGGGATTGCTGCTTCGGCTCTTCCCAAGGTGAGTACTATGTCCCCATGGCTTATTTGCTGAACTGTTCCGGATTCTATAATGCCAACACGCCCAATAAATTCCTCATAAATTTTTTCACGTTCAGCTTCTCTGACACGTTGCACCAATATTTGTTTTGCCGTTTGGATAGCATTGCGCCCGAAATCTGCAAAATTGAGTTCTTTAACAACGACGGAACCGATTTGGGCATCCGAATCAATGTCGCGAGCATCTTCTACAGAGATCTCTTCAGATTCTTCAAAAACCTCATCTACAACCTTTAGATTTTTAGTTACTTCCATTGTACCCGTAGAAGGGTCAACCTTGGCTGTGTAATTATCTGAGCTTCCATAACGTCTTTTTGCGGCAGAGATTAAAGCATCTTGTAGAGTTAATACCACCATCTCACGATCTACNTTCTTCTCTCTCGCGATCTGGCCAAGTGCTTCAACGATGCTCAAATTCGTCATAATCGAGTTTTATCCTCGTTTTTTAAATTCAACTTCTATGGTTGCTTTTGCTATTTCNGTTCTATTTATTNGTTCAACAACGGACTTTTTGTTTTNTAGAAAAATCACATTGTCATTCCATTCTGTTAGCCGTCCCTTTTTGGTTTTCCCATTTAGGTCAATAATNTTTAANAGGCGNNTCTCCGCTCTCTTAAAATCATTGTCTGTCGTGAGAGGCCGATCAAGGCCCGGAGAAGTTACTTCTAGACGGTATTTTACATTTAAAGGGTCTTCAATGTCTAAGTAATCACCTATTTCACGGCTAATCTTCGCGCACAAAGCTAATTCTAACGAAGGNTGCTTATGCAAAAAGATTCTNAATGTTGGTTGATTGCGACTGCCNACAATTTCCATATCCACTAATTCAGCCCCACAATTCACGACTATTTTATCAATTTGGTCGTGAATCTGACTCAACAACTCATCATTTTCGGAATGTGGTACAGTCAAGCAAATTTCCCAGTTACACAAAAATCAACCAGCATATCCGTTTAAAAATACAGAAGTTACCAAAGAATTGCAANATCTACATGGGGTTAGGCGTTTTAGCNCTTCTTAAAAATGTTACGNTTGNGTTATAGTAGTTTTAAAATTTGTTCTAATTCCTGGCGTATTTCTTGCAAATTTTCCTTCATGATTGTCGTGTTTTGGTTCTCCGCCTTCATATTTACGGGTTGCNGAGCCACTTTGTCTTTTCCGGTAATAAGCCCCGGGAGGGGTAACTGCGGTAGGTTCCTCAATAGGCTGGGTTCATTTTTTAGTTTTATTTTGGCACCCTTGGAAGTAAATCCCTGATCATACAACAAATTTTTTAAGAGTAATATTACGGAGACATCTTTTTCTCTGTACGCCCTACTCTTACCACTTGTTCTTCGGGGTCTCAGACAGGAAAACTCTTTTTCCCAAGCCCTTAGGGTATAGGATTGTAAGCCAGTTAGTTGAGAAACTTCGCTAATATTGTAGTAAAGTTTAGTTTTCAATGAATTTTTCATTGTCTTTACCCTTTTGTGAACTTTAGTTTTTAGATCGCCATAGAATTCGAATAGGAGATCCTTCAAAGTCGAATTCTTTTCTTAGTAATTTCTCAAAATGCCGTTTTGTACTCGAACTAACTTTGATAGAGGAGTTGGAGAAAATGGTAAATGCGGGAGGGTTTATGGCGTGCTGCGTAGCATAATTAACTTTTAAATCTTTACCTGTTTTTGCATAATAGCCTTCAAAAACAACGCTTTGCAAAAGTTTATTTAGCTTGGAAGTACTAACCCGTGTTCGTCGGTTNTTTCCGACCTTTATGACGGCATCAAGGAGTTTNTGAATATTTCTGCCTGTTAATCCAGAAGTAAACAGAATTGGGTAATCTTTTACAAATGGGAATCTCGCCTGAAGATCTTTGCGGAAATTTTCTGCCCCTCCCTNTCTTACGTCTTCTATGTCCCATTTGTTAGCAGCAATTATCATAGCGCATCCAGAGTCAATAATATTATCCATAATTCTTGCTTCCTGATGCACGAAACCTTCGCTTGCATCTAATAAAGTTATCACGACATCTGCCTCATCTATTGACTCTTCGGCACGTCGGCTGCTATAGTATTCAATTTGACTATCAACTTTCGATCGTCTTCTTAAGCCTGCAGTATCCATTATCTCTATCCGATTTCCGCGCCAAGATAATTCGATTTTCGTAGTGTCGCGGGTAGTCCCAGGTCGCTCGTTGACAATAGAAATAGAATGCCCGGCAAATCGGTTTATTAAAGTAGACTTCCCCACATTAGGGCGTCCAGCTAATGCTACTTTAATCGATTCAAGATCCTCGGAAGTTGACATTTTTTTAACGGAGAAATGTGCCAGGATTTTATCAAGTAAATCACCTGATTTACGTCCATTTGCCGCAGAAACGCTAAATGGCTCACCGATGCCAAGTGAATAAAAATCAGCTACACGAGTCTCGGCTGAAGGAGAATCCACTTTATTCGCAACTAAAATAACAGGGATTTGGNGGGATCTGATCATTTCCGAGATTTGGATGTCTATGTCTGTCACACCTACTTGCGTATCAACAACTTGTAGAATACCATCTGACTGCTCTAGTGNTATTTTGATTTGAGTAGATACAGCTGATTCAATGTCGTCGTTGGTTAAAGGTACAAATCCTCCTGTATCTACAAGGGTAAACGTATGAGCGGACCACTCCACGGTGGAAAATATACGGTCTCTAGTTACACCGGAAAGATCGTCTGTTATTGATATTCTGGAGCCAACTATCCGGTTAAATAAAGTCGATTTTCCAACATTTGGACGTCCAACAATCGTAACTATGGGACGTTCCCTATCAATAAGAACTGGTTTCTCCGACGAGTTTTGGTTTGGCATTAGTGGTCTCGTCTTCCAGTATAAAAACCAAGTTCAGAAAGTTGTCTACCACTCCCTACCGTTTTTTTCTCACAGTTTTCATCTAGATAATCTTGGATCGTTCTGATTATATTATAGTTCCCTACGGCCACCGGATTGCCAATCATATTTGAAATACTATCTACATCCATATCGTCTAGAGTGAGTCCCTCGCTGTTTACACAGTTAGGTGGCAGGAAAATCATGTCCGATTGTGTGAAATCTTTCAAGCCTTCAATTATATCTTTTCCTGTGAGTAGGCCCGAGACATTGATACCTCCTCCAAAAAATAAATTTTTGATTACTGCAACGTTAACATTCAAATTCGGAATTTTACTCAATTGACACGCTACTTCTTTCAGAATGGGTGCGGCTAATTCTCCCGTAACAAGCGTAATATATACATCTATTGAACGGTTAAGGGATATACTTCCAATTCCTTCTTTCCAATCGTCAATAAATGAACGAGTCATACCTATTCCGTTCTCCAATTGCGGAAATGCATCGTAATAAAATGCATCAGGAAGAGCTTTTCCCGACCGTAGAAACAATTCGTCTGCGCCATAAACAAACCGTTCGCCCACTTCTTTCAAATACAATTCACCCCAGTGATCAATTTCTTGAAGATAACTAGCCGCGATTTTGTTGGTTACCGGGTTTAATTCTGGAAGATTTTCTCTATACTTCGTAAGTCCTAATGGAACGATTGCCACTGAGCGCACGGCTGGATAAAAACTCCTTAAATCGCAAATTGTCTTTTCCAAATGAGTTCCATCGTTAATTCCAGGACACAATACTACCTGGGCATGCATTTCAATTCGGCCGTCCGCCAATATTTTTATCCGTTCTAAGATGTCAACAGTAGGCCGACTTCTGCCTAATAACTGTTGACGAACTGAAGGGTCGGTTGAATGGACAGAAATATATTGTGGAGTAAGACCCTGCTTTACGATTCGTTCAATATCTGAGTCACGAACATTAGTAAGTGTCACATAAGATCCATGAAGAAAAGAAAGTCTAAAGTC
Organism: Gemmatimonadota bacterium; assembly: GCA_002693325.1. Classification (GTDB taxonomy): domain Bacteria; phylum Latescibacterota; class UBA2968; order UBA8231; family UBA8231. Next base: position 7,797 of record NZPK01000143.1, read on the forward strand.
GTCATCTTCGAAGTAAAGAGGCTTGCGCATTCCTTTTGGCATTTGATGAATGAAGCAAAAGACACATTTATTGTTACAGCTTCTCAATCGCATGTCTTCAAATTCTAAGCCAAATAAATCACCCTCATTGCGATGTATTTCAACTTCGTACGTCTCTGAATCGCGTTGTACTTCGATGAAAAGATCTGTCTCAGCTGATTGAACTTGAAAATCAAGAATATCTTGAGTCTTTTGATCGTTAATTGATATTATCTGATCCCCGGTTTGGAACCCAGCCAAATCACCTAAAGTTCCATCATGGATTTTCTTAATCGTTATCATTATTCCATGACCATCGTAAGGATAATGTGTTGAACGTTATTTCATCAAAACTTACGGTATCTTTTCTTATTTGGGAAACCGAGACTAAACGTCTAGCAAATTCTTGGGTTGAAAGAGGTGTGTTTACTCCTATGCGAAGAACATCGTTGACGTAATTAATTTCTCTAAGCGAATTTTTTGTTTCATTAGTTTCGTTTAAAATATTTTTGAATCGATCGATATGTTGATGTGAAAGTGGAACACTTACGTATATAAATCGCCCATTAAGAAGCCTTTTGTTCCAATCAAGCAATAAATCTGATGTAA
>NZPK01000144.1 GCA_002693325.1 Gemmatimonadota bacterium
TTTGCAATATGGGACGAAAAAAGACAGAGGTTATTCTGCGCAAGAGATAGATTTGGTATCAAACCTATTTACTTTAACCACTCCGATGAAGCTTTTATATTTGCTTCTGAAATGAAAGCCATTTTGCCCTTCCTCAACGATATTACTACCAATTTTGAGGCTCTCTCAGAATATTTCGCTTTCCAGTACACACTGGGCGACCAAACTCTCTTCAACAACATATTTCAACTGATGCCTGGTCACTTTCTAATACTGGAGAATGATACGCTGACGGTGAAAAAATATTGGGACGTTAATTACAGAATCGACAAGGAACACAGCGAAAAATTCTTTGAAGAAAAACTCGAATATTTAATGAATGATTCCGTCAAATACCATCAGGTTAGTGATGTCCCTGTTGGCGGTTATTTGAGTGGGGGTATCGACTCTTCGCTGGTTGTAGCACTGGCAACCGAAAGCAATGAGGATTTTTACGGGTCTTTTCATGGGCGTTTTACTCAGTATCCCGGCTATGATGAGAGCGAGTTTGCAAAGTCTGCTAGCCACGCCTCAAAAAAGGATCTTTTTACCATTGATATATCCGCTCGTGATTTTACCGAAAACATATTTAAGGTGATCTATCATCTCGATTCACCAGTTGCCGGTCCAGGCTCATTTCCCCAGTATATGGTTTCTAAACTTGCATCCGAGCATGTAAAAGTTGTCCTTGGTGGTCAGGGAGGTGATGAACTTTTCGGGGGTTACGCTCGTTACATCATAGCTTACTTTGAGCAGTGTATTAAGGCAGCAATAGAGGGGACACATGAGAATGGTAACTTCGTGGTTACACCACAATCTATTATCCCAAATTTAACTTTACTTCAAGAATACAAGCCACTTATAACATCATTCTGGAAGGAAGGGCTTTTTGGACCCATTGACGAAAGATACTACAGGCTTATCGATCGCTCAAACGATACAAATGGTGAAGTTGANTGGAACTTATTTGATAAAGATGGATTGCTTGAAAGGTTCAAAGCTATATTTAACAATCCGGAGAACGTAACTAAAGAGGCCTATTTTGACAAGATGACTCATTTTGACTTTAAATGCCTCTTGCCTGCGCTTTTACATGTTGAAGATCGCATGAGCATGGCCCACGGTTTGGAGTCACGCGTCCCGTTTTTGGACCACCCTTTAGTAGAATTCGCAGCCACTATCCCAGCCGACATAAAATTCCCAGGCGGAAAAATGAAAAGCTTAATCAAAGAGGTTTTTAAAGAGAAAATTTCCACCAAAATTCTTCACCGTCGTGATAAAATGGGCTTTCCTGTACCTCTCAAAGAGTGGTTCTCGGGTCCATTAAGAGATTTCGTACATGATATCTTTTTGTCTCAAAACGCGCATACAAGAGGGTTCTACGATCCGAAGAAAGTTTTGGAAAATTTAGAGAATTCGTCACAGTTTTCTAGAAAAGTTTGGGGACTATTAAGTTTAGAAATCTGGCATCAACAGTTTCATGACAAAAAAAGCGAACTCTCAAAACTCGCAACATAGGTTCTAATGGAGAATATAAATTATGAAGATTTTTATAACTGGCGGATCTGGCTTTATTGGCTCTCATCTGGCCGACCATCTTTTAGCTAGAGGCGATGAGGTGTTAGTGATAGACAACTTTGCTACCGGCAGGAGAGACAATTTATCTCCCCACAAAAATTTGCAGGTAGTCGAGGACACGATCTGCAACGAAAAAGTAGTTAACGAATTGATGGAATCTTTTCAACCGGATCTTGTAATTCACGCTGCTGCCTCTTACAAGGATCCTACGAACTGGATCGAAGATTCAAAGACCAATGTAGCGGGCACGAGTATAGTTTGCCAAGCCATGACGAAATCCAACATTAAACGGATTATTTATTTTCAGACTGCTTTGTGCTACGGACTTAAACCTCTAGAGCAACCAATTACGCTTGATCATCCCATCCTACCTCGCGGGTCAAGTTATGCCATTAGCAAAACTGCTGGGGAAGATTATATTCACTTATCTGGCCTTGATTTTGTAACCTTCCGATTGGCTAATGCTTATGGGCCTAGAAATATTAGCGGACCATTACCAACTTTCTACAAACGACTTACCTCTGATTTAAAATGCTTCGTTATGGACACTAGGAGAGACTTTATCTACATAGACGATATGGTGAGTTGTATTATGAGCGCAATTGATGGAAAAGGTAAAGGAACCTACCACATATCCTCAGGAAGCGACTTTTCTATCCAGGAATTATTTGATGCCACTACAGCAGCACTGGGAATGGATATATCGGTAGAGGTTAGGGAACGGCAGCCAGATGATGTTTACTCCATTCTTTTAGATCCAACTCGCACTGAAAAAGATTTTAATTGGACAACAAAGGTTTCATTAGAAAGTGGAGTAGAGCAGACCATAGAATATTATAAAAAACACGGAATCGAAGAAACGTTTACTCATCTTAAAGAAGTAGAGGATTAAAAAATGACGTTTGATGGGCAAGCAATACTTGTAGTAGGGGGGGCTGGTTTCGTCGGAAGCAACTTGTGCCATAAATTGATAGAGAGAAATGTTGGCTCGATAAAAGTAGTTGATAATCTACTGTCGGCAGAACCCGAGAATCTGCCAGATGACGATAAAGTAGAATTGTTTCAAGGCTCCATCGCAGATGATGTCATTTTAAGCAGAATTGGCATCAATTTCGACTATGTCTTCCACTTAGCGACCTACCACGGCAATCAATCTAGCATTCATGATCCAATTAAAGACCATGAGCATAACAATATTACAACTCTTAAATTGTGTGAACACTTGAAGGGCGCTGACAAGCTTAAAAAACTAGTTTACAGTTCCGCCGGATGCACAGTTGCGAAAAAGACTTACGATGACGCCAAAGCAACTGATGAGGAAGCCGATGTAAGCCTATATCATGACAGTCCATATCAGATCTCAAAAATCGTTGGGGAATTTTACGGCAATTATTATTGGATGAAACATGGTCTGCCTTTTGTTAAAGCCCGTTTTCAAAATGTATACGGACCAAGAGAAATATTAGGTGCTGGCGAGTGGAGAGGAACACCAGCAACCATTTGGCGCAACGTTACACCAACCTTCATATGGAAATCTTTACTCGAAGAGGCTTTGCCGTTAGAAAACGAAGGAAGGGCATCGAGAGATTTCATATACGTAGATGATATTGTAGCTGGACTTATGGCTTGCGCATTAAAAGGAAAGGATGGAGAGGTTTATAATCTAGCATCCGGCGTGGAGACAAGCATTAAGACACTTGCGGAGACTATTAATAATTTAACAGAAAACCCGACCCCGATTGAATATAAAAACCCCCGCCCATGGGACAGGTCAGGAAAACGGTTTGGATCTACTGAGAAAGCCGAGCAGGAACTCGGCTTCAAAGCCGTTGTGACTTTAGAAGATGGACTAAGAAAAACTATACAATGGACTCAGGAGAATCGGGAGCTGATTGTTAGGAATATGGAGAAACATGTAGCGCTTTTATCCGAGGCTTCATTCGATTAATGGCCAAAAGAGTTTTGACTATTGTAGGAGCCCGCCCGCAGTTTATCAAAGCAGCTGCATTTTCTAGAGAAGCAAGTAAAGATAGTAGGATAGACGAGACCCTAGTACATACAGGGCAACATTTTGACGAGAACATGTCGAAAGTATTTTTTAAGGAGCTAGATATTCCAAATCCGAAATACTCCTTAAATATCAACGGCGGCAGTCATGGCAAAATGACTGGGAAAATGCTCTCAGCATTGGAAGACGTGCTAACAGAGGAAGAGCCGGATATTGTCCTGGTCTATGGCGATACGAACTCCACCCTAGCTGGTTCTATCGCTGCCGCAAAATTGAATATACCAATAGCGCATGTTGAGGCAGGACTAAGATCTTTTAACAAAAGAATGCCGGAGGAGATAAACAGGGTCCTTACTGACCATGTTAGTGATTTTCTTTTTTGCCCTACCAAAGAATCAGTTAGGAACCTCAGAAACGAAGGAATCTCTAACGGCATATTTCATGTTGGAGACGTAATGTATGACGCAACTCTGCACGCAAAAGAGTTTTTAGTAAAAGAAGAAAAAAAATATCAGAAGACACTTAGACTGCGCTCTGGTGAGTTTGCGCTGATGACAATTCACCGACAAGAATCCTCTTCCGCTCACAGATTCTCCAAAATTATGCAATTTGCTATCGATTTTTCTGAGGAACATAATCTAGGGATACTCTTTCCAGTACACCCTAGAATAAGGAGGTTAGTTGATCCATATCGAGAGGAATCAAGGTTTAGATTTCTCGAACCTCTAAGCTACATCGAAACTCAATATACTATCAGCAAGGCTCACACCGTTCTAACTGACTCAGGAGGCTTGCAAAAAGAAGCCTATTTTCATAGCGTGCCTTGTGTTACTTTGCGATCGGAGACAGAATGGGTAGAAACTATAGAATGTGGATGGAATCGATTGTGGACGGTAGAAAACTACAACGCGAGAAACCCCATAGATGAGTATGGGAATGGAACCGGAGCAAAAAAAATTTTAAACACTCTAATGAACGCTTAGGGTCTTAAAGGGAAACGCTTCCGTTGAAAGCCGTCTAAAAATGAAATTACAAGTTTAAAATAGGTGCGGAAAATGAGGCTCCTAAATTTCGACCCCCTATTGCCAGTTAAAGCTTCATGAAAACCCTCCTTTTACATTCTTATTATACTGACCAGTTATCCTACTACGATGATTGGGTAGACGCTTTCGAGAGTCATAAGGAATTTGAAACTACTTCTATAAATGTTTCTGACAACTGGGGCGCCTTCTCAGATGACTATTTCATCCATCCGATGGCTTACAAAGAGATCCTACGGACTATCGAAAAGGTCGATTTGATTATCTTGCACCATTCAATGAATGCAGACACATTAAAGTTTATTGAACCTTTCATATCGGCGCTAAGCAACCGTAGAGGCAAACTAGTCTCTTTCGTAGGAAATGAGGTTAATCTACTTAACATCGGCATGGCACCTAAAATAAAGCTCCTACAAGATTTAAAAGTAGATATTATCGCGACTCAACTTCTTCCAGAAGCAGGAAAATGGCTTTACGAAAGTTGCAAAGACGCGAGTGTGCTGTCTTTACCACACGGCCTTAACCCAGCAAAATTTTATAATTCTATCGAGCTGAACGACCGGAAAATTGACATTGGTACAAGATCAACAAAATATGGTGTATATCTTGGCGATGATGATCGAAATTCCATAATTAACTATTTTCACGACAATCCCCACGGGCTAAATGTTGATTTAGGATTAAATACCGAAGATAACAACCGGTTCGACAGAAATGGGTGGCGACTCTTTCTGAATAGCTGCAAGGCAACCTTAGCAACAGAGGCAGGTAGTTTTTATCTCGAACCAAGTGATGAAATTGTTTCGAATATAAAAAAATATTTGATTAAAACATCACCCAAACTTATCCTGCCCGAGGAATCATTTCTGCGACGAGCGTATAGATTTGCTTTACCATCTTTTTTAAGAAAACTTTTACTAAAATTCAAAAGTAATTATGTCGCTGAAATAAGTAGTGCAGACCAGGAGGCCAATTTTCAAGATATATATGAAAAGTTTTTTGCAGAAACCCCTCTACCACCTGTATATACGAAATGTATATCTTCTAGACATTTTGAAGCAGTCGGAACCCAGACACTCCAAATAATGTACCCAGGTAGATATAATGATATTTTAAACCCTAGAGAGCATTTCTTCGAACTTCAAAAGGATCATTCAAATATCGATGATCTTCTATCTTTATTAGATAATCGCAAGAGGATTGAAGAAATAACATCCTATACTCATCACCATGTTTTGGAAAACCATACCCATAGACACAGACTTGACTATCTCCTAGAATCGATTTAAGGCAGGCTTGCCGTTAACTTGTCATGCTTTTAATATAGCTAGCCCAAAGTTCCTCCGGACCTCCTACATCAATGATTTTCCCTTGCTCCATCCAGATTGCCTTGTTGCACCATTCTTTAATCAACGCTTCCGCATGCGACGCAAGAACGATGATCTTAGTTTGCTCAGCTATTTGCTCAATCCGCTTTTGGGCTTTTTCCTGAAAACGATGATCACCAGCACCGATCATTTCATCCATCAATAAGATTTCAGGCTTTATATTTGTCGAAATAGCAAAAGAAAGTCTTGTTTGCATCCCTGTGGAATAGGTTCTAACAGGTAAATCGAGAAACTCACCTAGTTCCGTGAATTCAGAGATTTCTTCAATCTCTTGCTCGATAGAATTGATCGGCCTCCCCAAGAGAGTTAGGATGAATCTAATATTCTCTCGTCCCGTCTCCTCCATCTCTAGGCCAAATCCGGTATTTATTAAACTTTCGACCTCTCCAGATATTCTCACGCTACCAGAAGTAGGTTTATATATAGAAGCAAGTACTTTAAGCAATGAAGTTTTGCCAGCACCATTATGACCTATTACTGCCAATCGATCCCCATCATCTAATTCTAAATCTACTCCTCTTATCGCATCGATAGTTACGATATTTTTATTGTCTTTTTTTTTCCGGACAAACCCGCCCAAAAGATTACTGATCATTGCTTTTCTTATGGATCCAGTTTCAACTAACACGTGATAAGAGAGCCGGAGATTATCTACTTTGATATAAGCCATGATAAATCTATAGCCAAAAGACAATCCGATGTCGATATGCCGCCATCACCACAAAACCTAGAAGAAAAAAACTTAGGCAAATCCCCGAAGTAACTAGCAGAGACATCAAAGGAATTTCATGTTCAAGGATAGGAGCCCTAATGATGTGAATAAAGTGATAGATCGGATTCAGTTCAACAATGAGCGCACGTTTTCCGGAAAATTCCGGCTTCCATATTATGGGAGTTAATAAAAAAATAATTAAAAGAGATGAATTAACCACTTGACCCAAATCCCGATATCGAACTGCAGCAACGCCTATAAAAAAACTTGCCCCTATTGCAGTAAGAAAAATCAGCGTCAGAGAGATTGGCAAAATTAAAAGAGCAAGGGAAACTCCTGTTTTAAAAACACAACAAGTAACTAGTATTACTAAGGATTGAGCTATGAACACTACCATCTTTTCAAAAGCATTTGCAGTTACGTATACAGTTAGAGGCAAATTTTTTTGTGTAATGTAGGCTGCATATGTCGTAAATAATATCGGCATTGAGGTTAGGGCGCTCATGATCAAGGCCCAAGTGATGTATCCGGTAGCAATGTAAGGTAGTAGGACATCAACATCTATATTAAAAACCAGAGAGTAGACTAACGAGACTGCTACTACAAAGACAGTAGCAGACATAATGACCCATAAAAAGCCAAGCTTAGCCCTACGATTCATCGCCCTTAACGAACGCAGCGAAAGCGCTTTCCACCGACCAAAGTTCAATATTCCAGGCAAAAAGTCGCTCTTAACAAAATCTAGGGTTTCATTAATTAAACCTTTCTGGATTGAATTAGGCGCGTCTTCCATATAGATAGTATACAGTCTTTTTCCATAATCTTTAAGAATCGCTCCCAAGTAGAGTTTTCCCATTACTAGTTTCAGGCGGGGCTTTTCGGAACTCGTAGCAACCAGCGATACCTGCAACGTGGCCTTCAATCATAGGGTATCCTTTCTCATTAAAGGTAAGTGAAGACAAAAACTCACGATGTTCTTTCGCAAGTTGACGACTCTTAATTGCTTGGAAGCGCTTCGACATCAGTTCTAATTCTAGTAATGAAACTGCCGCGCCCTTGAAACGACCTTCAAAACCCATCGAAACCATCAGTTCGAGAAATTCGGCAGGGCGATAACATTTCGAAATGGGGCACTCGGGCCCATCTGTGGTCCTACGAAATGCCTCTAGCAGAGGAATATGTTTATAAAGACCCATTTCTATCTGATGCACATATGCAGTGTAAAGATGAAGCCAAATGGATTGATAGTTATAGACCATTATCTGAAGTCTTGCTCCACATTTCATCACTCTTTTAATTTCAGCCAAAACTGCTGGAAGATTTTTTACATGATGTAAAACTCCACTCGAATGCACCAAATCTACACTGTTGGAGGCTATGGGTATTTGATTCAATTCTTCTTCTAAACGAATCAAGCTAACATCTAGGCCATGAAGTAATGCTCGACGGTGGGCAACAGCCAATGCTTTGTTAGACACATCTAAGCCAATTAAGTGGATCGGATTCGAGAACTCATGGAATCCAACAAGATCATTGCCGGGCCCACATCCATAATCCATTACTGTTAAATTATCCGCGTCACAGACCGGCATTAACTCGATATAACCAGGATATTGTAAATTTCGCCATGAAAAATAATTCAAGGATTCACTTGCATCTGGCCAATCTTCGTGAGGCACCAAATGCTCAGACCAGTATTGAGCAGAGCTTTTTTTCTTAGCGGGCTCAGCATCTTTTTCACTGCGAACTTGATTTATGAACCAATCACAAATTACCCGCATGCGATTAGGGTCCAACCTAAATAGGTGTTTAATGACCAAAAATATAATTCTTTTCATTTAGCCTTTTTCCTAGGGCCCGCAATGCAATTTGCTTCTAGAGGAGACGCCAAACCAAGATAGTAAAAATTTAGCACAACACAGTCATGGACACTTTCTTCTTCGTGATTATATCATGCTGTCACGAAACGTGGTCTAACTCATTTCCGGCAAGAATTGTTGGCTATGCCGCTAATAAAATCGGAGAACTTCTATGGTTAACGTTCTTTTGCGATTATATTCAAATCGGAAAATCTTTGGGAACAATAAGAAGCTAAGACATAGGACCTCGCTTTCGTTCTAAATTACTATAGAATTATGCGACCGTGCATTTTTATCAACACTATGAGAATCATTCTCGTCCGATTGGAATAGGTAAATAACCAAATGTGTGCATCTAATACCAAAATATACCCGACGATTCTCTGCGGCGGATCCGGCGCAAGACTATGGCCACTCTCACGTGCAGGATTTCCGAAGCAGTTCCTGAACTTGATAGACGAAAAGACCTTGTTTCAAAAAACTTATGCAAGAGCGAAAGATTTGAGCCCTCATTTAGATCCAATAGTAGTAACTGCAGAGACTCATAAATATATAGTTGCGGAGCAATTAGGGAAACTCGGCG
>NZPK01000145.1 GCA_002693325.1 Gemmatimonadota bacterium
TTGTCGGCGTTGATCGTTTTTTGCGGTTCCAGAGAAATGGCAACGCGAAGAAAGAGAGCGTGAGCAGGCAGTTTTTATGGCTTCAGCGATTGGTGGAGGCTGTCTCATTTTGGTTATTATCGCGATTACAATTTATGCGATTATTTCATGGAGTAGAGGTTTATTCTCTTTTTCGATTTTTGCCAAAGTAGGTGTGGGGTTGTGTGTTTGGGGCTATGTAAGTGTAATTAATTCGTGGCCAGGTGCTTACTTCAATTTTACTACGACATACCCACTTTCCACGCAGATAATTATGAAAATTACTGGAGCTTTATTTTTGGTGAGTCTTTCTGCTTTTGTAGTGGCGGTTCTGTCTGGGGCTGCTTTGAGTTGGAATAGTCGAATTTCGACGGACAAAGTAGATTGGATACTTGGGTTATCGATAGCATTTGCATGGCAGGGGTTTAGTGGGGTAATGTCTCTTTTGCCACCTGAATCTCTTCCAGAATGGCCGACGTTTTTCAATGCCGCTAACTATTTTAGTTGGTGGACCGGCAACCTGTCGTTAGTTGGTTATTTTTTTGGTTCGAGTATTTTGATGGCATTTATCGGAATTACTTCAAAATTTACTGAAAACTGGAAAAAACGTGTATCATTAGGATACATAGCTTTAATGGCAGTCGGTTTTTGTGTTCAAGTTGTTGGCCACGACAGTTTTGAGAAAATAGCTATTTCCGGTGTTATTGGGGCACTTCTATTTCTATTCTCTTTTTTAATGGTACTTAGAAGTGATATGCGGCTATCGTGGATTGTTTTGGGTGTTTTTCAAATATCAGAACTAATTCGCGATGCTATAACCAATCCATTTGACGGGGCTTTCATGGGGTCTGTTTTATTAGGCCTTGTTATCGCTATTTCAGCTTTTTGGTTTTCTTTCAAAGAACAGAGCTTTACGGGTAAATCCTGATTTTAAAATACGAATTTATGAAAGGAATTAAATATTGAAATTTGAATATTTGAATTTTGAAGTATGCGACAAAGTGGCTACAATTACACTCAATCGGCCAGAGGTTTTAAACGCAATCCACCCTCCAATGGCCGAAGAATTATGTCAAGCTTGGAAACAGGTTCGCGATGATGAAGATATTTGGATTGCCGTTTTAACCGGAACTGGCGATCGAGCATTTAGTGCTGGATCAGATTTGAAGTGGCGTAATGAACAAGGGGAAAAAGCACGCGATCAGAATCGCAACGAAGTGCTAGATCAAACGCGAGAGGGTTTTCAACGCGGTCGAGATAATTGGAAGCCAATGATTGCTGCGGTAAATGGATATGCAGTTGGGGGTGGCCTTGAATTGGTCTTGGGGTGCGATCTGGTTATAGCTTCTGATCATGCACAGTTTGGATTGCCCGAGGTTCAACGCGGCCTTATGGCAGATGGTGCTGGAATACATCGACTGATGCGCCGATTACCTTATAATGTGGCGATGGGAATGATTTTGACTGGAGAATTTGTTTCTGCGGTTCAAGCTTCAAAATTAGGTTTTGTTAATGAAGTTGTGCCTATAGAAAAGCTTGGTGAAACGGTTAATTCTTGGTTACAGCGCCTACTGAGATGTGCGCCTTTAGCGCTTAGAGCAAGCAAAGAGGCAGCGATAAAAGGCATAGAAATACCATTGTCTGATGCCGTTTCAACCATTTTCCCTGAATCTGAACGTCTTTATCAGTCGATTGACTTTGTAGAAGGGCCAAAGGCATTTGCGGAAAAAAGGCAGCCAAGTTGGATTGGAAAATAATTTAAGGAAAAAAATTGTTGATTCTATAAAAAAGTTACTGTATTAATTATTGAGTTTTATTTGTATTCAAAAATACGAACACTCATGGTTTGTTACATAGTTTTTGGTTTGTGTTCNTAAAATAATTAGATATTTTTCCTTCTTTGATATTTTAGTTTTTTTNGAAGATTTATATGACAGATCAGAAATGACAGATAGCATGGAANNACAGAGNATTTTNTATCGACCTGAATTAAATCCTGATAAGGGCAAGTTTACGTTGTGGGGTACGCGTGGATCGATTCCATGCTCTGGATCTTCTTACGTCAGATATGGTGGGAATACTTCCTGTTTTGAATTCGCTGTTGGAGATGAACGTATCGTCTTTGATGCAGGTTCAGGTATTCGTGAATTAGGTCAGTCTTTGACTAGTTCTGCTGGACCTCGGAAGATCCATCTGTTTATCACACATACNCATTGGGATCATATTCAGGGTTTTCCTTTTTTTCTTCCAGCATATCTTGCAGGTTATGAACTGAATGTGTACGCAGCGCCTAGAGCGGAACATGATTTAGAGTCTATTTTTCGTGNCCAATTGGATCGNGCATATTTCCCCGTGCAGATGGAGGATATGCAGGCAAAACTTGTTTTCAACTATCTTGAGAATTCGCCTATTCGGATTGGAGATGTAGAGATTAACTGGGAATATACGTTCCATCCTGGAGCTACGGTTGCTTACAAGATCACTCATGCTGGCCAAAATCTAGTGTATTCCCCAGATAATGAATTTCTCAAAGGTTATTTGGGTCCTATTNTGGGAGAACTGAATCGAGATTGGCAAGAAGAGTATAGAACTTTTTTAGATTTTTGTCNGGATGTTGATGTTTTAATACATGAAGCTCAATATTCAGTTGACGAGTATGAATCAAAAATTGGTTGGGGTCACACGTGTGTTCATAATGCGTGCTCTTTGGCCCATATTGCTGATGTTAAGCGTTGGATTGTAATTCATCACGATCCATCCCATTCAGACGACAAACTAGACGCAAAGCTTAATTTAACTCGGCAAATGTTAAGCGACCTCAATTCTGATGTGATTGTAGATCATGGATATGATCATATGGAGACCTACCTCTGAGACAGAATAATGAAGGGTTAAAAGATCTTTCANACTAAGCTCACAGATTAATTGTGCGTCCATTACCTCCCGCTTTAAGTACAGCATCAGCAATTCGNAGGGCGTTTATCCCATCTGAGGCGGTAACAATTGGTTGTTTATCGCTGGTAAAAGAGCGAACAATGTGCTTTGCTTGCTCCAGGAACATGTCTTTTTTTCTATATTTGAATAATTTTTCATACCCCTGCGCGCCTTTTAAAGTGAAAGTCCCNAAGATTTCTGGATCAAACGGTTTGGACTTTTTCAAACGAGTATCGCCGAACTGAAGCGTACCTTTGGGGCCGATAAAATCATTTAAAGTCGCTACTGGTGTTCCAGAAGCTACACCCCAGGACCNGATTAGTGTATGTTGATGTCCACTTTTGAAATTTAGTATTACGCTTCCAGTATCTGCACCGACACTAGTCTCATCCAATTTAAGTGTGGACGATTGTACCGATTTGACATCGCCAAAAATCTGTAATGCAAAATCGTAGTTGTGGATTGCACCATCAATTAGAGGACCTCCTCCTTTGTGAATATCCCGGAACCATTGATGTGGAGGTTTTCCTCCAGCCGCAAATCGCCAAATTACTGGAGATCCAAGAGAATCGGATTGTATTATTTGTTTGAACTTACCCCACATCGAATCGAAGCGCCGCACAAAACCAATAGTAAACTTTACGCCATATTTTTCACAAATAGTTTGCATTTTTTTTGCCTCAGACATTTTTAAGGCTATTGGTTTTTCGCAAAAAACGTCTTTGCCCAATGAGGCTGCATGAATGACAGGTTTGGCATGCTGATAAGTAGGTGTACATATCCATACAGCGTCTATCTCTCTTATTCTTAGAAGTTTGCGATAATCTTTTTCGAAAAAAGGAATGTCGAAATCCGCAGAAAACTTTTTGGCTGTTTCAATGGAAACATCGCAGGCAGCAATAATCTTAACTGAACGCATCTTACTAAGATGTTTTGCATGTTGACGGGCGATACCGCCACACCCTATAAATCCTATTCGTAACATAATTTCACCTCTATTTGGGGCTTTTCGATATTGCCCATTTAAATCGGAAGAAAATGGGCAGTTGTTATGTGGTTAGTGCCTGACTAATTTAATAAAGGTTACATGATTATCCATGGTGTATGGTTTGATGGTATTTGCAAACGTCTGATGCTATTAATTTTCGGAGTTGTTTTTTTAAGCGTTTATGTGTGGTTTTACTTCTAACTTTTATTGGAGGTCTATGAAGTTTAGATCGAATCCGTTCTGTTTAAAATTTTGGCTGTTTTTTTTGTCCGGCCTGATTCTTAGTTGCGGGGAGGAAGACGAAACGGAAGTTGGTGGCAGGGGTAAAGGAGGATTTGGGAAAGGAAATTGGGGTGGTGCTAAAGGGGAAGTTGCAGCTATTCCCGTGAAGGCAGATTCGGTTTTGCGCGGATCTATGAATTCGTTTATCGAAACCTATGCGCGCCTTGAGGCCGAACGAGAGATAAAAGTTATGGCCAGAGCAACTGGTTTCTTAACTGAACTTTTAGCCGAAGAAGGAGATTGGGTAAAGAATGGGCAAGTGTTGGTTCGTCTTGATAAAGAAGAATTAGGTTTACGTCTTCGGCAGGTAAAAGGTGATTATAATGAAGCCGAATCAAATTATAAACGGATTAAGGTCCTTCACGAAAAAAAAATGGTAAGTCAGTCGGAGTTTGATGTCGCTCTACTCCGATATGAAAATAGTAAGTTAAACTTGGCCGAAGCAGAACTTAATTTTTCACATACCGACGTTAAAGCTCCAATAACTGGTGTTGTTTTGCTGCGTATGGTTGAATTGGGCGCATTAGTTGGATCCGGTAAGGAATTATTTACTATTGCGGATATGGATCCTTTGCTTGCAAAAATTCATGTACCTGAAAGGCGTATGTTTCAATTACATGCTGGTCAAAAAGCTATGGTGTCCGTTGAAGCACTTCCCGAACAGAGTTTTAAAGGTAGCATCCGTATGATAAGCCCTATGGTTGAACCGGAAAGTGGCACTGTCAAAGTAACTTTAGAGATACCGGCAAATAGTATGTTGAAGCCCGGGATGTTTTGTACGGTAAGAATAATCACTGACAGTCGTTTGAACACTTTAATTATACCCAAAAAAGCGCTTGTACTTGAGACCGATATAGATGATGTCTATGTGGTTTCCGATGGTAAAGCCCAATTAGTTGAGGTTGTAACTGGTTATGTTGAAGGTGATCGTGTAGAAATTCTATCAGGGGTTGACGAAGGGATGCGTGTTATTACGGTTGGTCATGAAGGACTCAAAGACGGTTCTCCGGTGCGGATCGTTGGAGACCAAGTAATGGGAGCCGTATTTTCGGACGGGGGTAGTAGTACTGAGGGTGTGGAAAGGTGGTCTGGCAGTGGGCATGGATTTGCAGATAAACCTCGGGGCGCCAGTAAATGGTCGCAACGAGGAAAAACGCCAGGTGGTGGTCTGCCCGATAGTCTGCGTAAACTAATACAAAAATATCGCTCGGAAGGTAGGGAATTACCAGATAATATAAAGGATAAATTAAAAAAAATGCGTGCTGAGGGGCCTAGACGTTGAATATTGTTGAATTCTCAACTCGAAGAAGAGTTACTGTGGCAATGATAATGATTGCCATAGTTGTTTTTGGTGTTGTTGGGTTTTCTCGGCTTTCTGTAAATTTATTACCAGATATTACATATCCTACGATTACTGTTCGTACTGAATATCCAGGTGTGGCACCTTTAGAAATCGAGCGTTTAATATCAGAGCCAATTGAAGGGCTGGTAGGGGTTGTTAATAATGTGGTTCGAGTCAATTCGATTTCTAGACCAGGAGTGTCTGATGTGGTGGTAGAATTTTCGTGGGGCACTAATATGGATTTTGCTTCACTTGATCTTCGTGAGAAATTGGACTTAGGAAATCTACCTCGTGATGCTTCCGAATCCATTTTATTACGTTTCGATCCATCCCTAGATCCAATAATGCGCGTGGCTTTTTATGGTAAAGTTGGTCTAATGGAGATGCGCCGAATTGCTGAAGAGCGATTGCGCCCCCAGTTGGAAAGTTTAGAAGGGGTTGCCGCAGTAAGTATTGAAGGCGGTTTGGAAGAAGAAATTCAAGTAGAAGTTGAAGTTTCGCGTTTAGATTATTTGAAGATACCTATAAGTCAAATTACTAGCCGGCTTAGTGCCGAGAACGTTAATATTACTGGTGGTACACTCAAAGATGGGGAAGCCGAATTCCTCGTACGAACGTTAAATGAATTCAAAGGTATTGAAGAAATTGGTGATATTGTAATCGGAGAGATTAATCGAGCTCCAATTAAATTAGCTGATGTGGCACGTATTTTTCGTGGTCATAAAGAACGTGATATGGTTCCTCGGGTAAATGGACGAGAGGGGGTTGTTGTTGCTGTATTTAAAGAAGGTGATTCAAATACTGTCAAGGTAAGTGAGGATCTTAAGGAGCGTTTGAAACTCTTTTTCGAAGAGAATTCTACTCTCTTTGAGGACAGTGGAATGCAAATGGTTTTTGATCAGGCAATATTTATTAATCAGGCTGTAGAAGAGGTTCTTAATACTGCCGTAATAGGCGGATTTCTGGCGATTCTTATTCTTTTCTTGTTTTTAAGAGATGTTAAAAGTACGTCTATTATAGGATTGGCTATACCTATTTCAGTCATAGCTACGTTTCTGCTCATGTATGCCTCAGATGTTTCGTTAAATATTATGTCTTTGGGTGGTTTGGCGCTTGGAGTCGGGATGTTAGTTGATAATTCTATAGTCGTCTTAGAAAGTATTCAGCGCTTTAGAGAAAAGGGCGTCGATGCTTTGTCAGCAGCTAGAAGTGGCGCTAGCGAAGTAGGAACGGCGGTTGTCGCTTCGACAATGACAACTATTTGTGTGTTTTTGCCTATTGTGTTTGTGGAAGGAGTTGCAGGACAACTATTCAAGGATCAGGCTCTTACTGTTACTTATTCACTGTTGGCATCATTGGTAGTTGCTTTAATGTTGATTCCTATGCTTTCTTCGATAGGCTTACAATTTTTTCCCTCTAACGAGACAGACGGGGAGAAAAAATTAGGAGTAGAGAATTCTGCGATGTTAATTCGTCTTATTGGAACTCTTTTTTCCATTATAGGCAAAGCCTTGTCGAATATATTCTGGCCTCTTTATGCCATTTTTGATGGAGTCTTCAAAAGACTCTCTGAAACATATCCTCGAATTTTGCGATTTGCGATAGGGCACCGGTTGTTGGTGATATTGACAGTATTTAGTCTCGCAACTCTGGTATTGTATCACTGTAGAAACATAGGGGTTGAACTTATACCTGAGATGAGTCAAGGTGAATTTCTTGTTGATTTAGAGTGGAAAGCGGGAACGCCGCTAGAGGAAACCGTTGTTATGGTAGAGCAGATCGACGAGATTGTGAAAGACATTTCCGGGGTGGATATGGTTTTTGCTTTAGTTGGTACAAGCGGGCAAACTGGCGGTACTGCCAGTGATAAAAAAGAGCATATGGCTCAGTTACAAATAAAGTTATATGATGATACGCCTGAAGAAAAAATATTTGCTAAAATGCGTCAAATCCTATCTGATTTTCCTGATCTAAAATATAGGTTTTCTTATCCGTCATATTTTTCTTTTCGGACACCGATAGAAGTCGAAATTGCTGGGTCTGATCTTGAAACATTGCGACTTATTTCCGATGAGGTTATTGACCGTATTAGGGGCATCGAGGGTTTAACGGATCTTCGATCTAGTTCAGAAGGTGGTCAACCTGAAATTCAAATCGTCTTTGATAGATTGCGATTAGCCGAATTAGGCACAACCGTTAGACAGGTTGGCCAACTGCTTAGAAATAAGTTACAAGGAGAAGTAGCAACGGAGTTAGTACGTCGTGATAGAAAAATAGATATTCGAGTTCGAGCCCTTAATGACGAGCGAGAGACGTTAGATGATCTAAAACAAATGGTGGTTAGTCCATCGAGCTATGTTGTTCCTGTAACTTTAGAAAATGTTGCAGTAATAAGCTCACTAGATGGACCAGCTGAAATTAGACGTATTGACCAACAAAGAGTTGCTGTAATCTCAGGCAATATTGAGGGGCGCGATTTGGGAGGAGTTGTCGGTGATATAGAAAAGAGAGTGGGAAGTATCTCGTTGCCATCGAATTTTTCTATATCAATTGGTGGACAGAACGAAGAGATGGTTCGTTCCTTTGATAGCATGAAATTTGCGATTGCTCTGGCGATTTTCTTGGTTTATCTGGTTATGGCTTCGCAATTTGAATCACTGTTACATCCGTTTGTTATTATGTTTACGATACCATTAGGCGTGGTTGGAAGCGCTTTAGCGCTTTCTTTAAAGGGAGAGAATATTAGCGTTGTAGTACTCATCGGGATTATAATGCTGTCGGGAATAGTGGTTAACAATGCGATTGTACTGATTGACTACGTTAATCAATTAAGAAGAAATCAATCTTTGTCGAAAATAGAAGCCGTTATACAAGCAGGACAATTTCGGTTTCGGCCTATAATGATGACAACTGCTACAACTGTTTTAGGTTTGTTGCCAATGGCATTAGGGCTGGGAGAAGGCTCTGAAATTCGTTCGCCAATGGCAGTTACGGTAATAGGTGGCCTGATCATATCCACGGCTCTAACTCTTATTGTTATACCTGTTTTCTATACAATTTTAGACCGGGGAGAATAAGAGTATATCGTGAATATTTCCGAATTTTCACTACGTCGTCCTGTGACGGTTTCTATGGTGACGGCTTGTGTGCTTGTTTTGGGGTACGTTTCTTTTTCTCGCTTACCTATTGAGCAACTTCCTAGTATCTCCTCCTCTGGTATTCGTGCTTCCGCCAGATATAATTCTGCGTCGCCTGAAGAAATTGAGCGATTAATCACGGTCCCATTGGAGGCAGCTTTGGGATCTATGAATAATGTAGAGCGTATCAGTTCATCTTCACGTAATGGGTCTGCGAATGTTCGCGTTGATTTCAAGGCAGGGACTGATATGGATTTAGCAAATATGGAGATGCGTGAGCGAGTTGATCAGGCGCGATCATTTATGCCAACGGAAGTCGATAGGATTCAGTTGCGGCGTTGGCAGAGCGATCAGAGGCCGATTGTTAATGCTAATATTGCTTGGAGGGGTGATGGAGATCGCCTGCTGAATATCGTTCAAAAAATAGTTCAGCCCCGTTTAATGCGTTTAAACGGAGTTGCTGATGCACAAATAGATGATTTAGAAGAGAAACAATTAACGATTGAATTAGATCGCGAACGTTTGCAAACACACAATATTTCGTTGAGACAGCTGGGTTGGCAGCTAAATGATAATAATGTAAATATTTCTTTGGGACGCATTTTTGATGGGTCAGATCGTTTTTTAGTGCGTGCGATAGGTGAATTTACTCGTGCAGAGCAAATAGGTAATTTACCGTTGCAAGGCGGACAATTTCGTTTCGGTGACATCGGTTATGTTAATTATGATTTTCCGGAAAAGAGACGATTTAAACGATTGAATGGTGTAGATGCGGCCGAGGTCGAAGTCTACAAATCTAGTACCGCGAATGTAGTTGATATAGGTAGTGCTGTCGAAGAAGAATTTGAGAAAATTGAAAGTGAATTCGATGGATTATTAGACGTTGAGATTGTTCGTAATCGTGCTGACGATGTCCTCAATGAAGCAGGGAAATTATTTGATTCTGCGCTCATTGGAGCGGTGTGGCCGATCCAAAGTTAGCACCAGCGCAGAAGTGCTTTCCTGCCGAGCACAGAACTATCGCTCGGCAGCGATCATCTTGATCCAGTCGTTCGAAACAATCCGCCATATCTGAGATCAG
>NZPK01000146.1 GCA_002693325.1 Gemmatimonadota bacterium
CATCCACCGCAAGCGGGCCCCTAAATACAATGTAAACTTTTTCCAGCCAGAGTACCTGACGCCCATGCCCATTGAAAATTATAACCGCCCAAATCACCATGTACATCTATTATTTCACCACAGAAATAAAGTCCAGGACAGACATACGATTCTAATGTCTGAGGATTTATACTATGAGTTCTTACGCCACCTATCATAACTTCTGCATAATCAACTCCACGGGGTTCGTTAACCGGAATATTCCACTTAGTCAATGAATTGCAAATATTCTTACATTCCTTATCGTCTATTTCTCCAACAATTTTATCACCATCAAAACCAGATTCCTCGATTAATACTTCTGTCAATTTCGAATTCAATAAACCAAGGAAACTCTCTTCCAATGTTCTATGAGGGTTACACGCCCATCGTTTTCTTAAAATATCGAAAAGTTCACGACTAGTTTTATCCGGAAAAAAATTCACCTCTAATTGAACATTACCATTTTTCAACATTGGGACTATTTGTGCGCTTAAATTGAGAATAGTGAACCCCGAGACACCGTAATCAGCAAAAAATAGATCATCACAGTCTTCCGCAGTTTTTTTTCCTTTTGCACTTTTTACTTTAACTAACGCGACAGTCTTAACGCCTCGCATACGTTTCAGATATCTCAGCGGGCTTTTTAAAGGAACAAGTCCTGGAAGTAAAGTTGAAATATCATGTCCTAATTCGGAGGCTATCTCTATACCGCTTTTATTGCCGCCAACCTTCTCAGCGGTAATGCCACCAGAGGCCAAAATAACGTTTTTAGCAACAAATAAACGTTTTTCATCGTTTTTGAGTAAAAATTTATCCCTATCTTTTTCTACAGACTTGATTGTGCAGTTTAGAATTATTTCAACATTTTGCTGTTTTAGCCGATCCTTCAAAACTTCAACAATTGAATGTGCTTGATTTGAACG
The DNA here is from genome assembly GCA_002693325.1 of Gemmatimonadota bacterium. Classification (GTDB taxonomy): domain Bacteria; phylum Latescibacterota; class UBA2968; order UBA8231; family UBA8231. The sequence goes on from NZPK01000146.1 coordinate 945, forward strand.
TGGGAACAGCCGCCCGCGCTTTTCCTTTACAAGTTCAATCCCCAAATCGGCAAAAAATGAAATTGTTTCATCAAGACTGAATTTTTGTATCACTCCTTGAATGAAATCGGAATCCGTTGAGTGGTAGTGATCTATGGAATCTGCATCAATATTGGTCACATTGCATCTACCGTTTCCTGAGATCAAAATTTTTCTACCTAATTTCGGTCCTTTCTCAAAAACTACTACCCTTTTGCGATTATTTGCTGCAGCAATAGCAGATACCATACCAGCAGCTCCCCCTCCCACAACAGCTATGTCGATGTGTCTTAGTTGTTCCATATATTCTGTTAAGTTATTAAAAACATAGAGTTAGAAACTTTGTTATGTAAGCTGAGAAATTAGTGCAGTGTTGACATTGAAACTCACTATCTATAGATTACCATGGCTAATTACTGCGGTCAAGACGCACTCATGGGTATCTATCGGAGTTTCGTTTGAGTAATGAATGAATTTCAAAATAAAATTAAAGAAGATTACACAGTCTCGTCAGACCCTGACTTTGATGTAAGGATAGGTACACCACTTAATGAGCCCGTAGAAACTTCGATACGTAAAGAAGGAATTTCGTTCATTTTCGAATGTCGCTTTGTTGAAGCCGTTGTTCAGTATGTATATACCCCCATAGACGGAACTTTTTCGGATTTAGAAATAGAAATTAATGGAACTGAACCGTTTACGGTTTCAGACGACGGTGGTATAGTTGTCAATTATAACGGTAAAGATTATTCTCCAGATAACGATGAAGTTGAGCGACATTTTATTTCATGTGAGATCGTAAGCGATAATACCGTCGAAGCTAGATGGCAATGGGTGGTAAATGGTGAAAAATGTAATTTCCTGTACAGTTTTTCAATTAATGGTAAATCGCTTATTACAGAGATTGAGGGAGGTAACGGAAAATGTTCTGGAATCTCTCTTGGTCGGGTTACCGGCGTTACAAACCCAATAATTTTTCCTCTACCCTANTTTAGCTTTGGTGAATATTACCCACATTTTTTACACACNTCGGGAACTTTTATCTCGAGTCTTTTAGACTGGAACACAACCAATTCAACGGCACTNACCGGTGTAAGCGTTAAAAAAGCGGCCGATAATTTGTTACTGAATGGTGGTTGTCTCTATGTANNTAGGTCGGATGGAACGAGAATTCCTTTACAGGAAAGATGGGTCGTTACCGTCTCAGATAAAATTGANGAAGTGATCCCATACTTACCTGCAGAATTAAATAGAAACACTCAACATGGAGTAGAGGATAAATCCAATTCGTGGTTANATGTTTCCTTCGACGATAAGAACGAAGAAAGCTACGTGATGGTCTACGAACANTTACGCNGGTTGAAACAATATGGAATTGATAACATCTTCATCAATCACCCAAGCGATATTTGGACCGATAACAAACAATCAGGCGATTTTACACTCAATTCCTCCTCTGTAATGGGTGGCTCCGATGCTTTGAGCGAATACGTTGAAGGCGTAGCAGAGTTAGGTTANGAATTAGGATTGAATACCAGTTTCAGATCNATATCACCNACCCATCCAGATTGGAATGCGAATAATTCAGCCATAGGACAAGATGGTGAACCAATTACGACNGANGCAGATAACCATTTGTACAAGCAATCNATCGCCCAAAAAGAGGCAATTTCCCATATAGATANTTTACTGGAGAAATTTCCACCAGCTATTCCAATGATTGCAGACCATGCTGCCCGCNNCCCAGCTGATTTTACCGATTGNGATTCTAAACTCAGTGACGGCACATCGTTCAGGAATAATATTGACTTACAAAAGTCTCTGTTAAAAGCTATTTCTCAAAGATGCCCACTTTATGTCGAAGGTGGAAGTAACTGGATTTATCCTGGAATTGCAAAAANTTATTANNCAAAAATTCCCGGCGAAAATCCAAGTAAATTGATGCCAATTCTGAACTTTGAATTAGGCGCTCTCCATGATTTAAATTTGAATGTAGGACTTGGTGATATTGACAGTTACTTTGAGAATCAANTACCGGAATCCGAAAAACATTCTCGATCACTATACCTTAATCGGTACATAGCTAACACNTTGGCTTATGGACATATAGGGCTANTACCTNATCCAAATAGTTGGGGTATATCATCCACTTTAAAAACTCATTTCACCCTACTTGGTATTCAACAATTTTATTCTAAAACTACCGTTAACCGGATAACTTATCACAAAAACGGGTCCTTCCTAGCCTTAGGAGACGCCATCGTTCAAGGCGCCTGCCTACTAGGACAAATAAAGATTGAATATACAAATGGAACATCGATTATTGTAAACCTTGGTGAGTCTGATTTTATTCTTAANGAAGATGAAAAGTCTACAGTATTACCTCCTGGAGGTTATTGGGCAGAACACTCTGAAAGCGGAACACTCTCCTACTCTATAGTGAACGACGGTAACAGGATTGATTATGCAGTATCTAACAGCCATCTGTTTGTAGATACATATGGTAGACAATCTACAATAGGAGCTGTTTCTACAGATGGAGCCGTATTAATTCANGAAAGAAAATGGGAGATCGACGTCGTTCCTATTGATTGTAAAAGTTTGGTAAAAATCGACGTAGGTGCATTGTGGCCGGATCGTAAGCTACCTCCGCTTCGCTTGATTTCTTTTAATNCTGAGGACNATTCCACCACGAGTTTCAAAGCCGAAATGGAAGGAAATACAGTCATTTTACCCCCATTAAACAATAATTTTAAATTCCGTATAGCTCTTCCCGAGTGGATGGTGGAACCAGGTAAATAATCGTCTTCCCCTATACCGTAANATTTTANCTCTTAATAGCATCATACATTTATNAGTNATTTTAATAGTCTAATCTGTATTTGTTAAATAACATAACAAATCCAATTTATTTTATATTTCGTTGCAACGGACCTTTTGGAGGTTAAATCTTGGTAGAGCCGTTTGACAGCATCTTTTTACAAGCTTGCTCTGGAATTCGAACAACGTCAACCCCAATATGGCTTATGAGACAGGCTGGAAGAGTACTACCCGAATACAGAGAGCTTAGATCAAAGTATGATTCACTGCAAACGTTATTTACGACACCAGAATTAGCCTCGCACATCACTCTAATGCCCATCGATCTTTTGGGCGTAGACGCAGCTATACTTTATACAGATTTAATAACACCGTTAGGGCCCTTGGGTTGTCCTTTCGACTATAATCCCGGTCCCATTTTTCAGAATCCGATAAGAAGTGAATCCCAAATAAAAAATCTAAAAGAGTTTTCATCCGAAATTGAACTCCCTTATGTGACTAAGACTATTGATATTGTAACAGCCAGTCTTCCGGAAAATATTCCCCTGATTGGATATGCTGGAGCACCCTTTACATTAGCTGCCTGGCTTGTTGAGGGCAGATCATCAAAAGATTTTTCCGCCGTTAGGTCTTTATTTAACTCCGAACCCAATACTGCACATTTATTAATGGAGAAACTTACTCACTTAGTTATAGACTTTTTAAGTACTCAAATAAGACACGGTGTAAAAGCTATACAATTATTCGACACATCTTTAGGGGTTATTTCAGCTTCTTCTTTTAATGAGTTTGTCCTACCTTATGTGAAACAGATTTTCAAGGAATTGTCCTGCCATAATGTTCCAAGAATTTATTACCCTTTAGGCGCATGGCATTGCAACGAATATTTTCAGCAAATTGAAATGGAAGTATTAGGTTTAGACTGGAGAACCTCTATTGCAGACGGCTACAAAGTCCTTGGCGGACATGGTAACGCTATTCAAGGTAATTTAGATCCCACGATTCTATATACCCATCCTCAAATCATAACTAAAGCAGTTGAAGAATTACTCTCGACAGTTGGCAAACGGCCACATATTTTCAATTTAGGACACGGACTCCAACCAGACATGCCTTTTGAAAACGTCTTGTTTTTGATTGAAGAAGTTAATCGGATTTCACAAAGGAATTAAACTATTGACTAATGAATTGTCGGAACGTGGTACCACTCGTCGCCATACTTTCTTTTGTATTAACAAAGACAGACATACTGAATCACAAAACATTATAGAAATACATAAAAAACGGGTGAANTTATTTGGNCAAACCGTNATTGGTTGGCTAATAACAACTGAAGAACAAGTAATTGAAACAATAATTCCAGCGAGAAATTCTTTAAATAGTTTAGAATCACTACCCGACAAAGATCCAGAATAAAATAAAGATACTAACTCTAAATCACCTAGCCCATTCAAAATTACTGTTATACCAAAGACCTATATCTCGCGGCTTCGGTTCATTTTTATTTCCAGGCCCTACAAATCGCCCGTACATGTCGTTTGTAACAACAAAATCANCAGCTATATCAGGAAATTCATTTTTCAGCAATTCAGAAACAGCGCGGCTCAGTCCTTCGGCATGGTACGACATTGCCTCNTCGGCTTTGGATTTTTNNAGTGTTTCAGTAAAATGCCCTGCCATTGCTGCACTTAGGTTAAACGTAAATTCAATTTTTGTATCCGAAGAAATCCTTAGATCCACTCTATAGGCGGGGTAACTCATTTTTAATGCAAGTAAGTCTAATTTCACTGACAACCATTCATATTGACTGATTTNNCGCGATTCTACGATTTTATTAATGCTTATCTCACCATGGGTTTCTGTGAAGTAAACAGGTAGAAATANTCCCACGATCCATACAAAGATAGTAGATTTTAATTTCATTACTTTTTAACAACGTCTTTTAGTGTTTATCAAAATCTTAATATGATTATTCAACAATCCAGGTGTCTCCAGATGAATAAAGCTCATCTAAATCACCGANACCACGGTTCTGAATATCCAAATCAATCTGTTCTGAAAGCAAATCACCATAGGTTGGTTTTGAAACAGAACGCAAAACACCAAATGGTAAAGGCATTTCCGGGTGCTCAAACCTACTTAACATATTAGCATAATTTACTGATTGTATATTTTCTTGATGAATTAATTTATCAGCATCTTTCAACTCTTCAGTTTTCACGATTTTTGGCTCCAAGCCGTCAAGAATTATTGCATTTTCTTGCTCTTTACCAAAAGTGAGAGGCTTCCCATCTTCCAAAAATAAAATATTTTCATCACGAACTGCCGCATCTGTTGTGTGATCCCATGCAGTAGGATTAAATACTACGCAATTTTGAAAGATTTCNACGAAACTACATCCCTTATGATTTGCAGCCCTCCGAAGAATCTCGCTTAAATGTTTTGTATTATTATCTTGTGTTCGCGCTACAAATGTCGCTTCAGAAGCAATAGCAACAGAGAGAGGATTCAAGGGAAAATCTATTGATCCAAACGGAGAGGATTTAGTCCGATGNCCTGTCAGAGACGTTGGTGAATATTGTCCTTTAGTAAGTCCATAAATGCGATTATTAAACAGAATAATTTTCACGTCTACATTGCGTCGAAGACAATGTAACAGATGGTTNCCCCCAATAGANAGGCCATCGCCNTCNCCGGTAATCACCCAAACNCTTAAGTCCGGATTTGATGCTTTCAAGCCAGTAGCAAATGTAGGAGCTCTACCATGTATTGTGTGCATACCATAGGTGTTCATATAATGGGGGAATCTGCTAGAACATCCTATTCCTGAAACAAAAACTATATTTTCTTTCTTCACACCTATACTCGGTAAAATTTTCTGCATTTGCGCTAAAATTGCGTAGTCACCACATCCTGGACACCACCGAACCTCTTGATCGGACACAAAATCTTTTCGGGATAATATTTGTTCTTCGCTTTTATTTATAATTTCTCGANTCAAAATAATNTTACTTTCTAATAATCGAACGAATTTTTTCTGATATTTCATTAATTTTGAANGGCCGCCCTTGGACCTTATTTAAACCTTCATAACTGGCATTAAATTCTGATTGAAGTAATAAACGCAATTGACCAGTATTTAATTCCGGAACTAATACTTGTTTAAATTTCGATAGNACNTCACCTAGGTTTGATGGAAATGGTTTTATCATCCGCAAATGCCCTTGAGCAACATTAATTTCTGATTCCCTGCACTGCCGTACTGCCTCTCGAATCGCACCATAGGTTCCCCCCCAACCTAAAACCAATAACTCAGCATCATCTGGATCGTCAACTTCAATTTCAGGCATAAATTTGGCAATTTTATTTATCTTTTCAGCTCGAATACGTACNATTTCTTCGTGATCGTTTGGATCGTATGACACATTTCCAGTCACATCTTGTTTCCCAAGTCCACCAACCCTGTGCTCAAAACCTGCTGTTCCAGGTAGCGCCCAAGGCCGAGATAATGTATCAGGATCACGCATGTATGGCTGAAACGTATTTGGATCTTGTCCACGCTGTATTTCAAATTTTGATATTTCGTGAGACGAAGGAATCAACCATGGCTCAGAACTATTAGCAATATATCCATCGGACAACAAAAAAACGGGGGTCATGTGTCTAATAGCAATGCGAGATGCTTCTATGGTGAGCTTAAAACATTCTGCNGGTGTAGCAGGTGCAATCACTGGAATAGGACTTTCACCATTACGGCCAAAAAGTACTTGNAAAAGATCGCTTTGTTCAGTCTTAGTTGGCAAACCAGTACTAGGGCCGCCCCTTTGAACNTTAATGATTACCATNGGTAATTCCATTACTACTGCCAGGTTAATTGACTCACTTTTTAAAGCTATACCGGGACCACTGCTTGCTGTTACGGCTAAACATCCTCCAAAAGATGCACCAATCGCTGAGCCCATGGCAGAGATTTCATCTTCAGCCTGAAAGGTTCGGATATCAAAGTTTTTCAGCGCCGCAAGGCCTTCGAGAATACTCGAGGCTGGGGTTATTGGATACGAACCATAAAAAAGTGGAAGNCCNGATTTTTTTGCTGCGGTCGCCAAACCATAAACAACGGCTTCGTTACCNGTTATTCGCCGATATTTACCTTTTTTAATTCCTTTTCGACTAGCTATTCGCGTACGGCTTTGAAACGCCTCAGTTGTCANGCCGTAGTTATATCCAGCTCTTAANGCACGAATATTTGCATCTGCAATATCTGGTATTTTTGAAAATTTCTTTNTATAAAACTTTTCTGTTGTTTCAAGTGGACGGTCAAAAATCCAATACACAAGACCAAGCGCCAAGGCGTTCTTACATTTATCTCTAGCCTGATTAGACAAACCTTCAATTGGTTCCAAGGCGGTCCGAGTCATTGACGTAAGAGGAACCTTATGGATATCATAATCTACCAGACTATCTTCATCATCTAGAGGATTCGTGTCGTATCCCGCCTTACGGAGATTATTGCGGGTAAATGCATCTGTGTTCACTATGATAGTTCCACGAGATTCAACAATTGGCAGGTTCGCCTTTAGCGCAGCAGGATTCATAGCGACAAGAACTTGGGGTGCGTCTCCAGCCGTGTATAATTCTTCCGANGAAAAATTAACTTGGAAACCACTCAAGCCNGCTAATGTTCCAGCGGGAGCACGAATTTCTGCAGGAAAATCTGGGAAAGTGCTTACATCATTACCCAAAATAGCTGAGGTATTTGTAAATTGATCCCCTGTGAGCTGCATCCCGTCACCAGAATCACCGGANAAAAGAATTACTACATTTTGAACTTCCTCATCAACGTCAGAATTTTGAGAGGNGGCCGGTTTNTCGGCCATCTTACTTCTCCTGCATAAAGTGTATTAACGTGTACAAAGTATTAAAGTGTAGTGTATTTAGATATTTACAAAAAGTTAGCTGATATACCAGTGAACAAATATAAATTAAGTAGATACCGCTATTAATAAAGATACTGTCCCTTTTATGATATCGTCAAGTTGNTGAATGTGATAAAGATNAATAAATACATATAAAANTANAGTAAGGCGGCCTTTNTNATTCCCTCTGAATACCGTATTTCTATAATACGATCGCAAATTTCTCGCATCCCATCATGATCTAAAGTAATGAAAATAGTACTTCCATCCTCCGCCAACTTAGAAACATGACGAGAAAGTAAGGTAACATCTTCCGGATGAGCCCCGCATGCCGGATCATCNATGAAAATCAAACGTCTCTTATTAGTTATCGTAGATTTTATCGGAAAAGAGATTTGCATAAGCCTCAACGAATAGGTACCTAAATCCTCTATCATCGTACATAAATTAATTTGTTTGATACCAATTTCACAACATCTTGATAATGTCTCAGCAACAACTTTTTCCCGTTTAAATACCGTTAAAGCGTTTTCGATGGGCATTGCCAAAATATCCGCAACATTGTATCCATTATAAGTTACCTCAAGAATATTCTTTTTAAACCGACTTCCATCACACAAGGAACAAGCGATCTCTTCAAATAAGTTATATCCATCAATATTCTTCGTGAACCCAAATCCTTCACAGCCGGGACAACGACCTCCGATCTTATCTATGCGATAAAATTCCTTTGGATAACCTCGTCTCTTTCCTAGTGGCGTATTAACAAAAAGTTCAGCGATATCATTTGATATTCCAATAAATTCAATAATTGTTTCTCCTGACAAAAACGGATTAACAACCAAACTACGAAATTTTATCTCGGAAATAATTTGATAATCTTTTTTTTTGTTTTTTGCGTTAGCTGACTGGATTAGTTTTTGTATAAACAAACTCTTGCCTGCCGAATTTTTTCCAGAAATACCAACTACATTTGAACAAAAGAGGTCAAAATCGATTTTACCGAATTCCCCAATACCAAATATTTTCAGCGGTTTTCCTATAACCCGATTCGGATAGCTTTCGGTTATTGGCTGCTTAATAGATTTGACCTTAACAAATTGTCCATTTCTACATTCGAATATAGATTCTGAAATTGCTTGGCCTTCTCGTGAAGCATCGACTAACAGTATTGTATTGCCCTGCCTCGTTAGATTTTTAAGGTTTGAAACAACAAATTTGCGAATTCTTTCGTCAACACAACTAATAATACCGCGAAACATATATAACAATCCCGAAAGGCCTAAACTCACAGCTGCTGCCAGCCGTAAACGTTGCCACTCGCTCAGAGACAACGTTTTCAACTCCTGATTGATAGCAATTTTATTCAGACCTAATTCAATCAGAGCCGTTTGCGTTTTTACGTACGAATCGTCATTAAAGGTGCACAAAAATTTAACGCTTTCCTCAATATTCCACTCTGATACCTTTGGCCAGGGAGTATCATTCAATTTATAATTATCTAACAAACACTGATGGTTTAGATCAATATTCATTTCTTTACATTCGATGCAGGTTGGATGTTCGTTGAATTGCAGTATTTCCTTATTTTCACGAATAACGATGGTAATACCGCCTGAGATTGCACGCGATATATTTAAACTCTCAACTATGCGGTTCTTATTTGNATCGTTAATTTTNAAGCGATCAATTACGACTTCGATGTTANTTCCAGAAATAAAAGATTTTACCTCCTCNATCCTGTGNATTTCTCCATCAACCCTTACCCTAACAAATCCTTGACGGGTAAGTTCACCCAAAAATTCTTTTCTATCTGTAAAACTCTTTGATAATGGTGACGCTATTACAATCTGTTCTTCCGAATACCTTTCATACAAATAATNCAGAGCTTCTTCTGGAGAGTATGAATTGCAACGNCTTGAACACATCGGACACGTTAGATAACCNTTTCGCAAAAAGATGTCAGCCAGTATTGGATATATTTTAACAAAATCACCNACTTTCCCANTGGGCCTNGCATCCCAGTCTAAAAAATTTATTACTGGTGGAAGCCCTTCGATACGATTATCTATGCCTGAANNATTTCCAGTAGGTANANATTGTGAATTTTTGAATGTATTATATATTTTTTCACTATGNCTNAGGATTACTGGTTTTAAAAAATCATATAACCCCTCTCCGGAAGGACCTAATATTGTGGTTATTTGACCAACCGGTATATCAATATTCGCATCAAAAAGAACGCCATTGTTTATATTTTTTATGCGAATTGATTCCACAGCATTCATATTTTATTGTAACCTGACTCTCAAAATCTTCCCTAATATCNTANCACNCNTTTTTAGATTGGACCGANTTAAATTCTATACAAAATGAANNTTTTTTACATACTGATCTNTCTCATAACTTTTAANGAAGAAATATTTAGTCTTTCGAATAAAATACATTTTCATGCGGAATTTGATTCTCTTTTAAAACTAAATNTANTCAATAACGGAAACCTNAATTATTCGAGAATTCAACAAAATCCGATCCATCTGAAGNCCTACATTAAAAAATTAAGTCTATACAGCCCAACTTCCCACCCCAAACTATTTCCCACAAAGATGCATTCTAAATCTTACTGGATAAATGCCTATAACGCCACAATGATTAATTTCGTCGTCCNGCATTACCCAATAAAAAGTATACTAGATATTGATAATTTGNATGTAATTTTCAAAAAAAATAACGCCCTATATGGAGGCGAAACTTTAAGCTTAGATGACATTGAAAAAACTAAACTACTCAAACAATTTAAGGATTCAAAAATTCATTACGCCTTAACGTGCGCAAGTCTAAGCTGTCCGCCTATCACAAAAACAGCTTACAGCTTTTTAAATATTGAACAAAAATTAAATAGAGCTGAACGACGTTTTTTAAGTGATCCAAATAATTTATATTTGAAAGAAGATACGCTGTATCTAAGCAAGATTTTTGACTGGTACTCTGAAGATTTTATCAGATTATATTCGCCTAGCAAACGATATAACAAGAACCTAATTCTTTCGACTAATTTATTTATTTTTCAGTTTCCTGAATTGATACCGAAATTGGATCATGCAAAAAAAGCACGAATCAAGTACATAGACTACAGCTGGTTACTTAATGATGCAAAATCGCTAGAAAATTTAAATTAATTGCAAAACGCTAATAGGAATAAGATAATTTACTATTCTGCTGAAATACGATTTGATTTTAAATATTCCATCAAAGCCATAGTAACTAGATGATCCATAGAAATATTGGATCTTTTTGCATGTAACGCACACATTTCTAACAATGGCTTGTTTATCTTTATCCAATGAGCTGCATCTATGTCAGAAGACGGCCTCTTTTCAAATTCGAATCCCCTGCTTCTCCACTTTTTAATTATGTCCTTCAAAGTTCTAATTTCATCTTCTTCAAAACTATAAGCATCTATTTTAGAATCATGAGATTTTTCGGAATTTTGTTTATGTGAAATAGGTTCCTTAGTCTTTTCAACCTGATCCTTTTCATGTGGTTTAATCCTGTTCAAAACATCATTGTTAATTTTGAATCCTGTTCCTATCAGATCATTATCTGTGACAAGCAATCCAAGATCTAATGCCGCTTCACGCGCAGTTCTAAACTTTCTTTCAGTTGCTCCTTCACATTCGTATTTATTCACTATCTGAGAAGCGGACATCCCCTTAGAGTAATCTTCGATCCAATTTAAACGACTTCGTAGTTTTTTGATATCGTGTCTAGGCATTTGGTCACTTTCCAGAGATACAAGAAATTTTATTATGCCGACAAAGTTAAAAAAAAATATATCATTATCAAAAAAAACGACCATTGGGGAATCAATGGTCGTTTCTCGATCACAAACACAGCACGGCATGGATAGATATGACTGTGCCGGCATTCGAATGTTTGAGATGGGTAGTCTCAAACAGGGGGTGTTATAATACATTATTCGCCCGATTTTAATCAGTCTTTAGCTTTTTGTGGAAAAAAACCTTTTTTTTTTGTACTATGATAGCATCGCGCTGAGCATTGGAATAAAGCATCCGAATACGATTTTAAAATCCAGATTTTTCAACATACCATTTTCTTCTTAGTATTCAGTATTGCTAAATGAAGTTCACTTTGAATGGGATAACGAATTATGGCTATCGAATCATTTTTTGAACAAGGCTTGGTTGAAGGCGAAACAGCGACTTCAGGAATCAAGTCTCCCGACACCCCATACACACCTCCTACAGGTCGAATGTATGTTAGAACACAGGGTTTTGGACATAGCGAAGCAGAGTTACGTTTCCTCCAGAGATGTGGCGTTAGACACAAAGCAGCTCAATTTCCATATCANGAGGGTCTGGGTTGGAAATTAGATGAATTGTCNGAAATAGTTGAANTACACCAGAAATTTGGCTTTACCCTCGATATGAGTGCAATACCCATTTATGAAAAGTTGCCTAGTATTATTTATTATGGTAAGAGTCCTGACAGAGACCGCGACATAGAAATCGTTTGTAACATGATTAGAACCGCTAGCCAGGCCGGGGTTGATTCTCTCCGCTATAACACCTGTATTCTTCCCATAGATAGAACCGAAATGGAGGAAGGAAGAGGNGGATATTTTCATACTGCTTTTCGTCTTGATAAAATATCCAAAGAGGATCAAGAAACATTAACTGAGGCAGGGCGCGTTACTGCCGAACAACATTGGGAGCGCATAGAATATCTCCTTGAACGAATTGTACCCGTTGCGGAGGAGTATAAAGTACGTATCGGTAACTCTCAGGAAGATCCCCCAACTCCTCCAGGATACCGAGGCGTAGATAAGGTGTTAAACGATTTCGACGGGATGAAACGGTTCATTGAGACGCAACGTAGTTCATATCATGGATGGAATTTTTGTGTCGGTTCTATTGCNGAAATGTGTGAAGATCCATCTTCAGAAATTTACCCATTTATTGACTATTTCGGTAAAAAAGAAAGTATCTTTTTAGTACACTACCGTAACTTATTAGGTAAACGATATAGTTTTCGAGAGGCTTTACCAGATGAGGGATCGATGGATTTTTACAGAGTACTGAAGGCACTAAAAGATGTCGGGTATAGCTATGGTATCGATCCTGATCACGTACCAAAAACCGACGACGATCCCAAAGGTTATTATCAATCCTATGCTTATTCTTTTGGATATATTAATGCAATGTTGCAATCCGTATATGCCTAATTAGCCCGTAAAAAGAAATTATGAATACTGCTGACTCAAATAACTATCTTTCCGAGGAAGTCATTGATTCTTATTANAAATATGGCTACNTAGTGATATCGTCTCTTATAGACCCTGATTACATTGATGCCATTACGAGAGCNAGCGATATTCACACAACGTCTAATAAGTCTTGGGTAGGTGCTAGTTTAGATACNTCANATCCGGCTAAAGANCTCAGCATTCATCAGATTCTNGTACATCCTACGATAGTTGAATTAGCTGAAACATATCTTGAACAACCGATTAGAATACACTTTGGTATGTTTGCAGTTATTGCAGCTAATGGCGGTAATGGTCTACCCTGGCATCAAGATAATATGTATACAAAATTGCTGGGGAAAGCAATGAATATATTCATTGCTTTATGTGACATCACGCCGGAAATGGGAACGTTATGGATTGCACCCAAAAGTCACATTTATGGAGTACTAGATTATAAAATCAATTCAACCACAGCTCCGGGCCATCGCGAAGCTATAAACGAACCTAGAGAAGCACTATGTGTACAAACTCTGAAAAAAGGNGACGCTGTAGCATTTGACCGTCAGACNCTACATAGATCCCTTGCCAATTCATCGCCATTCAACCGTTATGCTTACGCGGCTCAATTTTCTACGGAAAATATTAGGAATGCGGAAAACGGCATGATAATGCGTGAAAAAATCTTAGCGAAAGAACTTTTAGATCTTTATCTAAATTCTAAATCCTATATACAACCATTATAATCTTCCTAAAATTCGTTCTNTTTTNANNATCAAATCGTAATAAATAGGAAACNTAGCACGAGGATCGCTTTTGATAAAAGNGAAATTTTAAAAGATANCTATGAAAAANTATTTCGNACATTTATCAAAAAAATTCCCTATTTGTGATATGTTGGGTCTCAATCTTACGCATCCAAGGTTTTCTATAGATCACATTGATCTAGGTGTCTTAGACGATACTACTTGTCGAGGCGATTTCGTGAAATTCGCAAATTGGGGAATGAGAGTCGTAACCTGTAAAGCTGGTCCCGTAATCTTTGATGACAACTTTGCTAATCTCTGGCCGCATCAGCCCGAACATCGTCCAGGTAGGGAAAATCCAGAACCTCTTTACCTTTCGCAAAATTTTAAAAACCCAACCCAAGTGGTTTTAGCATTATTAGATAGGTTCTTATGTGACGTAGAAAATAATTCTNACTTAGTAAAACTCATTAAAACACGTACTGATTTGCGTGATNCNCATTCTTACGGAAATAAAGTNGGAATATTACTAGGAAGCAATCGATCTGACTGGTTTGGTGACTCACCTGGTATATTACGCATGTTCGCCCGTTTGGGTCTTCGTATGATTACGCTTAGCGTTGCAGGAAGAGACCCTGGCTGGGATGGACATGACGTAGTCGCGGGTAGTGGCGGGTTAAATAAATTAGGCGTGCGTTTAATTGAGGAAATGAATTCGTGCGGAATACTCATAGATTTGGCCCACACGAATGACAAAAGCTCTATTGATATAATCGAAACTTCTTCGGTTCCAGTTGTTGACACTCATTCAAACCCTAGAACTTTGGAGGATAATACAAGAAACACGACGGACGAAGTAATGAGAAAATTATCATCTAACGGAGGCATACTCGGTATAACACCAAACATAGATCGCCCTCCCGGAGAAAAACCATATGAAGCAATACCAAACGAACAATTGCAACCTATTTTTAAAAATATTAATTATTCGGTCAATCTCATGGGAATTGATTCTGTAGGAATCGGTACTCATTTTAATACCTCCTGTCTACCCTGGCTTATTGACAAATTATTAGCTGATGGATATAGCGACGAAGACGTCTTTAAAATCACCGGCGGGAATTTTCTTCGCGTCTTGGCAAAAGTGCTCCCAAAGTAAAGAGGAGTTTTTATGGAAACGATACGTTCAATCGAATATGATTCAGAAAAACAACTTTTATATGTTGAATCAGGTAATTTTACAGGAATTTCCAAAGGTGTTGATGAGTATTTATACAACGAAATACAAAGATATTATCAAGATATTACCATCGGATCGACAATTTGGAAAAAAGAGCATACGCTAAGAGAACTAAATAATCTGCGTATGATTCATCATTTAACTCCTCAATCCCTAGGATTACTTGATATAGCGCTCTGGGATCTCTTTGGCAAGATACAGCAATTACCCGTATATAAAATTTTAGGAGGCTTCAGAGATCGAATTCCGGCTTATACCGAATCGAACGGTGATTTTGATTTAATCAGTTCCGAAATTAATATGGCTCAAAAATCAGGATTCATTGGNCACCAAATATCCTTTTCAAATACCAAAATTATTACGGAACAACTTTCGGAAATTGATAAATTTGAACGTCACTCATTACTTCTTTTGGCCACGGGGAGGAATTCATTAAATCTATCCGATTCATTACATCTTGGCAAAAAATTGCAATCAGCTGGTTTTCATTGGTTTCAAAATCCACTCTCAGGAAATGATACTCAGGCATTGAAAAAACTTAACATGTCTTTAACTTTACCCGTCATTGAATCTAAATTTGCCACATCATCTCCTTCATCTGCAATGAAAGCCCTTACTGACCGTGTAGTTGATCGTCTGTCTTTCGAAATACCCACNATGGGAGGTATTACAGATGCCATAAAATGGGCTCGGGGTTCCGAGGCACTAGGCATGAATTGCGAGATTAATTGGACAGATGCTATTGGACCTAATGCTGCTATTCATATCTTGGGAGCCATTCGAAACGCAGAGCTCATTTCTTGGCGACCCAACAATTCTAATTTTAAAGTTTCAAAAGGACACGTNATTATTNCATCAACGCCGGGATTAGGGTTCGAAAGTATTGAGAAAGTCAAAAAATTATGAAAATATCAAAGGCCTCCTTTTATATTTTGCCAGGACAACCTCAAGTTAGAAGNGTCTCTTTTTCTAATAANGGTAGTATACAGAAAGTAAGACCAGGATTATCCGGACTTTTCAGCCATTCCGAGGGTATGGGTTGGAAAGATGATATCCAAATAGATTTTAGCTCAGATAAAGAAATTCCCACATATAAACTTCAGTTAAGGCTTCACGTTGATGGTGGATTAGATGCTTATGCAGATTGGTCCTCCGGATNTAGTAAAAGCGAGCTTGAGTGGGAAGCAAAACATNTTTTGGCAACAATAATGCCGCTCATAGTCGGTGTAGATGTTTTAGATCGAGAATATATTTGGCAACGATTATGGTATGCCCAAAGATTCTTTTATACCGGTCGCCAGCCATTGGATATAATCGACCGTATGTTATGGGATTGGNTCAGCCGGCATGTAGGCANGCCNATCTATCTTCTTATGGGCGGAGCACGAGATGAAATACCAGCATATGCGAATTTCGGAGGAAAAACCATCGAAAATATGATAGAATCCTGTCTAGACGTAAAAAGTCGTGGTTTTGTAGGTGGGAAAGATCATTCGTATCGTGGTGTCGAGGAAAATTCAATTATGGCACGAGAACTNCGCGACTGTGTNGGCGATGAATTTATACTGCTNCATGATCCGGTTGAATCGTATACGTGGGAGGAAGCGATACGCATTGGACGCGTATTAGAAGACTGCAACTACAGGTGGATCGAAGAACCACTTCAAGATTACGACATTTTTGGCCTTCAGAGACTTTGNAACGCTTTGGACTTGTCCGTNCTCGCTCTCGAGTGGATTGGTGCTATTGGAGGTCAGCCTTTTAATGCTGCACCTTATGTTGCATTAGGCGCCACAGATATAGTNCGGCAACGAGGTATCGGATTAACAGGTCAATTAAAAGTAGCCCAGATGTCGGAAACCATGGGTGTACCCGTTCATGGTGGCGATCCCCATGTTATTTTGGCCGTTGCGAACGATCCTTTATTTGAAGCATTCATGGGAATAAAACCTGAACCCCCCGAAGAAGAATTAGACTGCAGAGGCACTATGGTAGTAGATAAAGGTGTCATGCGCATTGCGTGGAATGAGCGACGACCTGTCGAACCAGACTGGGACTCAATCTGCAAGGAAGCTCTACAAATCATAGAATGATTCATGAGGGATTAAAATCACNCCTTNCGGACNCAGANCGGCATAAGATAAATCATCTGCCATGGGTACTATTCAGTGGTGGGCTTTCNAGTATTTACGCGACTTTTGTGCTAGGGGCTGTTTCTACACTGTTCTATGATGCCATGGGCTTGTCTAAATCACATATNGGCCTTTTGAATGCNCTAATCTTTCTTCCAGGGCCACTTGCTATTTTCGTNGCACCAATAGCATCAAAATGGGGGTTCAAGCGTACATTTATAACTTTCTATAGTTGTCGTAAAATTCTCATTCTACTTTTGGCAGCCAGCCCNTGGATACTNGAAAAATATGGANTCANTGGAGTTGCATTTTATACAACATCACTTATGNCTCTTTACGGAATTCTANGAGTTATTGCAGAAACAGCNATATATCCGTGGCAGCACGAATATATACCANCTAGCGTAAGAGGAAAATTTACGGCAATTAGTAACATGGTATCAACTCTCGTAGGGATTGGAGCTGTGTCATTTGCCAGTTACTACCTTGAGAATGGACCAACAAGACTAATTTCGTTTCAATCTCTTTTGATCATCGGAAGTATTTTCGGCCTGTTATCTGTTATGGCAAAGTTACCCGTTCCGGGAGGCAGACCTAACCCGATTTCCCCATCTTATAAAAACTATTTTCTTGACCTTAAACGCCCTCTATTTGATAAGGCCTTTTACAGGTTTATTATAGGGCTTTCCTTGGTGTCGGTGGGAACACATTCTTGGGCAACTTTTATACCATTATATATGAAGGAGGAAGTAGGATTAAATCCTGCCGAGATTGTGCAACTCCAAACGTGGAATATGCTCGGAACTTTGATATCGAGCTATTTCTGGGGAAATTTCGTAGACAAATTTGGTAGTCGAGGAGCTTTATTTATTGGCCTTTCCGTAATGACAATATTGCCACTATTCTGGTTCTATTTACCTAGTGTAGCTACAACCCCAACTCTAATCGCAGGCTTCTCGTGTGCAACATGGGGCGTAGCAACTATAGGCTTTAGTATAGGCCAAGAAAAACGCTTAAATGTTGAGTTGGTTACACCAAAATACAAAACCGAATACATGACTATATTTTATACAATATCTCAGGTAGCTGCGGTTATCAGTCCCCTTCTTGCGGGTTGGGGCTTAGAGTGGTGCGAGAAAACAAACAACGAATCTTGGCTTATTAAATGGGGCACTTATACCCCATTCTTCTTTTTTAGTAGCTTTACCCTCTTAATTTCAATAGGATTTTTTCATTCAAAATCAAAAGTTTAAAGTGAAAGAATTATTAAAAATTGGTATTATAACTCAGCCAAACTTCAAGTTATTCCTGGCAAATCCCTATCTAAATACTGCGATATATTTACGTCAATACCCGAACTTTCATATTCACCATTTAGTAGCGGAGACGTAATCATAAAATCAGCTGAAGCACG
>NZPK01000147.1 GCA_002693325.1 Gemmatimonadota bacterium
TAGTGAGTAGCAAACGCTCGTCTGGGACTTTTTTCTGATTTGTTTGCGAACGAACCATGAATCGTCATTCCCGTGAAGAAAACTGCGGACCCTTTACTTACTTCGAGTTGCGATATTTCGTGATCGTGCAGTCCTGTTATATCAAACGAATGCATGGTTTCGTCCCAGGCATTTCCTTCGCGATCACTCATTTTATACACTTTTTCCCAAGAGGTGTGTTCTGTTGTGTCGCGAACTCGATCAAACGATCGTAGCCCTCCCTTGTTACTTCCTTTTACAACACAAAGGCCCCCGTTTTCTGCACATGTATGGCTTAGTGCGATCCAGCAGGCCATAAGAGTATTGGGTTCGTTACGGATATAGTGACTGTCCTGATGGAGGGCTACACCCGTACCTCCTTTGGGTGCTTTGTCCATATACATACTTTGAACGATGTGGGGGGCTGGGCCATTCAGTTGTTTAATTACGTCTATGATACGTGGGTGATTTGTTATATTTGCCCAGTGTGGATCCTGAATGTGATTCTGAAGACCACGCGGTTCTAGGGGGGTAACTTCTCGAGCTTCGTAGTCTACAAAAGTATCGACTTCGCTTTCCGATAAAATATTTTCTACGATTAGAAATCCATCATTTTCGTAAGATTTCATTTGATCATCCGAAAGAATTATATTTTTTGAAGGCTGTTTCATAGGACCTCAATCGAAAAGTAGGAATTCATGAGGTAACCTACTTAAACTTTGTTTATTCTGTCAAGTAAGCGGGCTTATTGATAGACACCTCTATGCTTTGTTTCTATATTGGATAAAACTTTTAGTGTTCCGCCGTATTAAGTTAGGTCAAAGGATGTTTAATCCAGTAATGTTTATACCGGATTACTTCAGCTTTGTATTTTGCTTTTTAGGGAACGAGAATCGTGTCTTTTTTGAGGATCAACGAGTGTGAAATATCTATTCACTGGTGGAGGTACTGGTGGGCACGTGTACCCNGGGTTAGCTATTGCGGATGCTGTCCGTCGACAGAAACCTGAAGCAGAGTTTCTTTTTGTGGGTCGCAAAGATAAATTAGAGTCTCGTGTCGTACCAAATCACAATTTCCATATAAAGTTTGTCTTATCTCTTCCATTTCCTCGAAGCAGATCTCTGTTTAAACTGTTGGCTTTTTCGGCTGTAATTTCTCTGGGTATTCTCCAGAGTATGTTGATTTTGATGTGGTTCCGTCCAAAACTAATCGTTGGAACTGGTGGNTACGTTAGTGCGCCAATTTTATTAGCGTACGGGATCTTAAGGAAATTGAGACTTTCTCGATCNAAGGTTTTTCTTTATGAACCTAATGCTAGTCCCGGTTTACTCAATAAAGTTACTGCCCGTTTTGCTGATTGCATAGGTGTGGGATTTGAGCAGGCGTTAAGTTGGTTCGATAAAGAGACGGCGGNAAAAGTTGGTTACCCAGTTCGTGGTGAATTTATAGGGTTGGAAAGACATAGAGCACGATCAAGTTTAGGTATAGATCTGCGCCGAAAAGTCGTTTTAGTGTTTGGTGGATCAGGCGGTTCGCGTCTCATTAATGAGGCATTATTGTTGGCACTTCCATCTTTAATTCGTAATCCAAATATTTTTGTTTTTCATATTACGGGTAAATCTTCTACTTATAATCCCAATGATACATCCCCAACAGAATTTCTATCGAAAGGTTCAAAAGTTTCGAAGCTAACCGATTTTTATCGTCGGGAAGATTACGTCGATGATATAAAAGAGGTGTATGCAGCTGCTGATTTGATAGTGTGTCGAGGGGGGGCTGGGACATTGACGGAATTAGGTGTTGTTGGAAGGCCGTCAATTGTGATTCCTGCTTCTATCGCGGCTGATGATCATCAGGCGGTCAATGCTCGGCAGATAGAAAAGCTTGGAGCAGGAAAGATTCTTTATGAAAAGGCAAGATGGAAGGATGGGAAAATAGAAACTTACGTCGACCATAATATGTTATGTGAGATGATATCGGATATGTTAGCCGATAAGGGAAAACTTGAAAAAATGTCTGATGCGGCTTTATCAGGCCAGCAAACAGATAGTTTGAATCTAATTATTGAACTTTTGGAACAGATAATTCATGGTCACAAGTTGTTAATTCCTGATAATGATGATTCCCTTAGCTCTATGCGTCTCCCTATTGAGCCAAACAAGATGCTACGTTGGGTTGAAGATAGGATCGAAGAATGTGGAGGACTTTCGGAGTTACCCCGAGGGGAAATGGGGTATTATCTTTATCAAGCTGATAAGATGCTTGCTTCTTCTGAATGGCTAGAAATACCTTTAGGGGTAAGAAATGTTGGTGTGAAAATGGTAGGTTTATTGAATTATCAAGACCATCGTTCAACTCTACTTCAAATTCTTATGGATAAAAAACCTGTCAGTATCTTAAAACGTAGTCTCGGTGGTGATTATTTGCATACTGGAATTTTGAGACGTAATGCCATTGAACGGGGATTGGCTAAACTCGGTCAATGTAATAGAGAGACGCAACAAGCTGTAGAGCAGTCTCTATTAAAAGACCCCTACTTTGAGGTGCGCGCTGCTGCGGCTAAGTTTTTGGGGCAACAATTGTTGCCAGATAGTAAAAGCGAAGATGTATTTTTGTTAGCCCTTATGGATGTTTCGCCTGTGGTAAAGGTCGAGGTTTTAGCTGCACTAGGAGGCTTAGCTAGTGGCTCAACGGTTCTGAAAACGGTAAAAAAATATTATCAGCACTCTAACTGGATGATTCGTATGGCCGTTGTAGAAACTTTGAAAACAGCTTATGAGAGAGGGGAAATAGAGGTTGCGCGATTAAAATCTGAGTTGGAACAAATTCATTCTATTTCTACTCATTTTGAGCCAAATTTCCTGTTGGCAAATTTGTTACGTGATTTAACAAAACAAGTTTTGTCCTCCAATGAAAAATGAATAGGTGAGTAATGTTATTCTATTTAGGAAATTATCTAAATGAGACAGTAGAGGTTTTTTCATTTCTTCGTTTGGTTGATTCGATTATTTTTCGTGCCTTAGCTGGTGCTTTGACTGCTCTATTATTGACGATACTTTTTGGTGATAAATTGATCCTACATATGTATAAAAATGGGCATCGGGATATTCCACGTGACTATCTTGATTTCTCTCCTTCTGTGAATAACGCGGCAAAGCCAGTTAAAACATACGGAGGTCCCTTATTGATTGGTGTGATATATGTTTCCATTGTTTTGTGGTGCAAAATTCATACTGGTTTTGTCGTGGCATGTCTCGCCTCTTTCACGTTTTTTGCGATAATCGGTTGGATTGATGATTCCATGAAAGTCCGATTTCGAAATAGCGACAAAGGTCTTAGTGAGAATAAGAAACTTGGACTACAAATACTGTATTGTACAGCATTTGGTTTTGTTTATATATCTCCAAGTTTGACACCTCTACCGATCGAATACGCGACTATGCTATATGTTCCATTTGTGAAATACCCAGTGGCTAATATAGACTGGTTTTATGTCCCGTTTATAGCATTTACAATAACCGCAATTTCGAACTCTGTGAATATTGCGGATGGTATTGATGGTCTTGCGGTTGTACCTGTAGCATTTGTTATGGGAGTCATGGGAGTTTTTGCTTACATATGTAGCCATTATCGGTTTGCAGAATTTTTAATATTCCCCTTTATGCCCGGAGTTGGTGAAATTGCTATCATCTGTTCGATAGTTTTTGGTGCGTGTTTGGGTTTTCTATGGTTTAATTCGTATCCGGCAAATGTAATTATGGGCGATACAGGCTCTATGGCATTGGGTGGTTTATTGGGAACTGTTTCAGTACTTGTCAAACAGGAGTTCCTTTTTGTCATTGTCGGCGGGATATTTGTTTTTGAGGCATTCTCTGTGATAATTCAAGATAAATTAGGTGTTAAATGGTTAGGACGGCGTTTTTTTTCACGTGCTCCTATTCACCATCATTTTCAACAACGTGGCCTTGCAGATACAAAAATAGTAGTACGGTTCTGGATAGTAGCAGGTATTTTAGCGTTGTGTGGTTTGGCAACTGTAAAAATTAGATGATTGTCTGAAATCGAATTAATATTGCGGTTATAATGATTATAAAACTGAAAAACACTATAGATTGCCAATGTTGATTGATAACTTTAGAGCCACTTATCCTGTCGGTCCGATATGTTGACATTTGCTCATAGATTACTAGATAGAGCGAGGTGGCAGTGATAATCAAGGCTGCAATGGAGAAAGGATGCCCCAGATTGGGACCTTTCCATATTTCTATTGTAATCAAGGAATAACCAAAAATATTTAAAAGGTACTTAGTTTGACGAGTAATAGATCCGTATACTATAAGGCCCAAAGAACAAGAACCTACTGTAATCAAAGAAACGAAGTACCTGCCTTCTATTTGGTCGAAAAAAAATCCAACTGTAAGACCGATTAACATGTGGCCCCAAAAAACAACATAGGCTAAAAAAAATGCCGGTCGCGGCAAACGGTTGCTGCCAATTAGATGTCTAGAAAAAGAAGATGTGTGTGGTCTCATAATTAGATTTCTTGGTTTTACATATCATTTACGAAATTAACGCGAGTTATGTCTGGGCGTCAAATTTATGCTCAGAACTATATCTAAAAATTCTCTAGTTTGGTGGTAATTTATATTGATGTCTCTTAAAGAAATACCGGCTAGCCAAGTAAAAGGTGTTGGACCCAAGCGGGCAAAGGTCTTAGCGGATGTTGGGATAGAAACAATTTTCGACTTGGTNTATCGCCGACCTAGAAAATATATCGATCGATCTCGTGTTGTGTCTATAGCTGACAGNTCCATNGGACAAGAGGTTACTCTAATAGCTAATGTCGAGGCGATGCAATTTGTCCGTGGTAGGAAATCGAGATTTATACTATCTGTTACCGACAATAATGGAAAATTAAAGTGTATNTGGTTTAATGGTGCTAGTTATATGCAGAAGAATTTTTCGGTAGGGGATGAATTGGCTTTGAGTGGAACAGTTCAGGTTTTTTCTGGAGAAAAACAAATTGTTCACCCCGAATATGAATTCACATCTTCTACAGATGGNACAGGGAGAGTGCATACGGGCTCNGTCGTTCCAATGTATACCTCGAGTGGTGANATGAAAGAGAGGGGATTNNGAAGTCGTGGTTTTCGTAAATTAATTCGTCAATTGCTTGACGATGTCCTNAAGGACTTTAAAGATCCTTTGCCAATTTCGATNATAAGAAAGTTGAATTTTTTTTCTTTACCCGAAGCCTTGGAGAAAATCCATTTTCCTAAAACGATTGATGAGGCCGAAGAAGCCCGACGCCGATTAGCTTTCGATGAGTTTTATGATTTGCAAATGCAATTAATTAGTAGAAAGATTTCTCGGCTTAATGAGAAAAAAGGAAATGCATTTAAGCCAAGTAAAAAGCTTATTCCTGCATTATACGACCTTCTTACATTTTCTTTGACCTCTTCACAGGAAAAAGCAATTTCCGATATTTTTGAAGATATGTATAAACCATTCGCAATGCATCGTCTAGTTCAGGGTGACGTTGGATCAGGAAAGACCTTAGTTGGTTTATGTGCCATGCTGACGGTTGTTGAACAAGGATATCAGGCTGCACTAATGGCACCCACCGAGATTTTGGCAGAACAACATTTTTTAACCTTAAGCTCTTTCACTCGAGCTTTAGGTTTAGAAATTGTTTTATTGAAGGGAAAACTGAGGGCCTCAGAAAGACGTGAAGTAGTTGAATCTATCGCCAGCGGCAAAGCTCAAATCGTAATTGGAACTCATGCTCTCATACAAGGTGAAATTAAATTTCAACGTTTGGGCATGGTAGTTGTCGATGAACAACACAGATTTGGTGTNACTCAACGAAGTGCCCTTTACGAAAAGGGTATCAATCCAGATATGTTAGTAATGACGGCTACGCCAATTCCTCGAAGTTTGGCTTTGACACTGTATGGAGATCTTGATGTTTCTGTCATTGACGAACTTCCTCCAGGGCGTCTGCCGATTCGGACAGTCCGGCGTAAGCCTGATCGAAGGGCTGCAATATTTGACTTTCTTGCTGACCAAATTCGTCAAGGTAGGCAGGTTTATATCGTATACCCTTTAGTTGAAGAATCAGAGAAACTAGGTTTTAAGTCCGCTGTTGAGGCGTACGAGGAATTAGTAGCGGGAGTTTTTTCTGAGTTTGTTTTGGGTTTACTGCATGGGAGGTTAGCNGCTGAAGAAAAGGCTTTAATTATGGAAGATTTTAAGGCTAACCGGATACAATGTTTAGTTTGTACTACGGTAATTGAAGTCGGTGTAGATGTACCTAATGCAACCGTAATGGTAATCGAACATGCTGAGCGCTTTGGATTGGCCCAACTTCATCAATTAAGGGGAAGGGTAGGTCGCGGAGATAAAGAATCTTATTGTATTCTGATAAGTGAAAATAAGATACAAGATGAATTTTCTAAGAGTGAGGACCGATTGGATGCGCTCGTAGAAAGCCAAGATGGTTTTATTTTAGCCGATAGAGACTTGCAATTACGGGGTCCCGGGGAATTTTTTGGCACTCGTCAGGCTGGCATGCCCAACTTTAAGATGGCTGATATAATTCAGGATGCCGATTTACTTGAAATTGCGCGACGTGAAGTACAATCTTCCATCTCGTCGGAAAAAACAAAATGAAGATGTCTCGGCCAGTTCTATATTCAGGCAGTGCTACTGCCTTTTCTTTGCTGGGAGACCAAGCTCTTTATGCTATTTTACCAACCTACTACTTGGAATTGGGTCTGCTTCCGTGGCATGTTGGCCTATTGTTATCTGTTAACCGTTTTATACGGGTATTTATCAATCATTGGGTTGCTCATATCTGTAATAGATTCCCCTTAAAGCCACTTTTTTGTCTCGCGTTATTTGTTGGTTCCATTCTCACGATGATTTATGCATTGACTGACGTCTTTGTGGTTTTATTGATAGCGCGCTTGACTTGGGGATTCTGTTGGGCGGTAATCCGACAAATTGGTCTTATAACAGTTGCGAGCAATTCTGCTGAAAGAATTGCTGGGCGATCGATGGGGATCTATAGCGGGCTCTCTCGGTTAGGATCCGTTACTGGTAACTTTTTGGGTGGTCTTGGCCACGATATCTTGGGTTATTCTGGTATTCTGACTCTGTTTTCGGGTTTGTCGCTGTTAAGTTTCCCCTTGGGAAAACTTTCGTTTACTAATAATGAGACTGATGAGTATAGAGACAACAAGAAAAGGAA
>NZPK01000148.1 GCA_002693325.1 Gemmatimonadota bacterium
ACGTCCCATTGATAAAGCTTGCTTCAATTAAAGACCTGATTGCTAAAACTCAAGACAGTCTTACAATAATGACAACTCTGATCGATGATCCAACAGGATATGGCAGGGGTAAAAGACTTACGTAAGCATATCCGAATTTGATTTATACAATATCGTCATAGCCGGCATAAAAAAGATGACTTGTATCCCCAAGTATTTTTAGCTTCCATCTGTTTTCTGATTGATAGATTTCGTTATACGATGTGTTTAGAGTAGAGAAGGGTCGTTTTGTGGAAAGGTCCATTGACAGAATCTTGTAAATGATAGCAGCAATTGTACCGCCGTGTGTTACGATAATGATAGATTTTCCTTCATGCTTCTTAGCCAAGGTTTCTACACATTTCCAGACCCTTTTTTGAAATTGAAACATACTTTCCCCATTGGGTATGACATAATGAGGGTCGTTGGTTTTGTGGCTGATATACGCTTCTGAATGCACGTCTGCTACTCGGTTTTTTTCTAAACCTTCAAAGATACCATAATTGCGTTCACGAAGTCCTTTCTCTAGTTGAAGGGATAGGTTACAGGCCTTGCTGATGGGCTGGGCTGTTTCTTGAGCTCTTCCAAGATCGCTTGAATACAGGCAATCGAACTTGTGGTTTTGTAGTCTTTGAGCAATTGCGATAGCTTGGTTACGACCATTCTCAGTTAGATTACTGTTTAATTGGCCTTGATAAATCCCAAGTTGATTCCATTCGGTTTCGCCATGGCGTATCATAATAATTCTGGTCATGGCTTTAATTTTTCCACAGTTTGTATGAGAGCCTGCATAAACCCCACGCAGTGTGCCCTTCCTCTATGTCCCCACTCAGTGTCACCAATTATTGCAGGTACATGATCCGTAATCATGAATCCATTAAAACCAAGACGGTATAATAAGCTGACTACTTCGAAGGTGTTGACTTGTCCGCAGTCGATGAAAGTCTCGTGAAAGTTATCTGCCGTACCAATGACGTCTCGAAAATGGATGTAGATTATCTTTTTCCTCGATTGGAAATACTCTATAGAATCTAAAACGCTTTTATTGCCACCCATCTCTGACCAGCAGCCCATGCAAAAATTTAGTCCATGATTGGGACTATCAAAAGCGGACATATTGCGTTTAAAGTCATCGAAACTGCTACAAATTCGCGCTACTCCGCCTAACATGTTTGCCGTTGGCGGATCATCTGGATGTAGTGCTAAACGGACATTCGATTCTTCTGCAACGGGGAGAATGCGTTCGAGATACCAACAATAATTTTTCCACATTTCATCGTGAGTATACTTCCGGCCGTGAGTAGGTGGATCGTTATCGTGATCTGCTTGGTTAAAACGGGTTGATTTCGCACCGCCACGTAGCTTTGCCGATCTAATCTTGGATTGGAGATTGGGGGTCCGCCAAACCCCACTAGGCATCCAATGATAACCTAAAATAGGTATATTTGCTCGACCCATATTACGAACAGTACGAATCATATTTTGAAGTTGATCTTCACGTCCATCTAATCCCAGCATTATTTTATCATAGAAAGAAATAGGGACATTTTCTAAAGCCATCAACCGAAGATCTGCCTTATCTGCTTTATCTTTTAAGTTTGCCAAATCTTCGTATTTCCATTGCGTAGTACCGGGCAATTTTGGAGTATTCATCAGGAAGTCATCGGCGCCCATTTGTTTAATAAAGGTCAATATTTCATCGGTGATTTCGTTGAATTGCCCTAACCCTACGCGCATCTTTAATGGCATGAAAGATTTCATAGAACATGATTTAAACCGAAGGACGCGTAAATTTCTTAAACTAAAACATCCCCGTCAATACTTCCTTCCAATAGATTCTCCTGCGGATACATGTACTTCAATTCCGTTGGAAGAGTCGGTGAGTAGATCGTCGTCGAAAAGAATAGAATTTGGTCTGAATAGAAGTACGATAGTTGATCCTCCGAACTGGAAGTATCCTTTTTCATGCCCACGGACCACTGTACCAGGCACATAGGTTTGAATGATGCTACCTACATTTAAGGCTCCTATTTCTATACAGGCAACACGCCCAAATGACACGGTGTTTATTTCTGTAATGGATCGTTTATTTATTGAGAATAAATCAGGTATTTGACTTATAGCTATTGGATTAACAGAGTGGTAATTACCATCAATTTCGTGAGTAACTCCCGCGCTACCGTTATCTATAAAATGAAATCGGTGGTAATCATAAGGTGCTAATCTTATGACGGCTGCGGAGCCACCGATATAGTGACTGCTATCCAAAGAATTGCCTAAAATCTTCTCGGGAGTCGTTAACGCACTTTTTACTGGGATGGATGTCTTGGGATTAAGAAAAGGGTAAACTAGCACTTTACCATCTGAGGGACAGGGGAGAAGGGTTGTGTCTCGTGTGAACGTTCGAGCTTCCGGTCTTAGTTTGCGCGTAAAAAAAGCGTTAAAATTATTGTAATGATTTAATGGTAACTCTATTTCGTTTACATTAACCTGGTATTGCTCTATAAACTTTGGTATGTGTTGTTTTGTAAAACGTTTTTTTTGCCACCATCCAAATAATTTGGAGATGAATCGTAAACGAGTTATTGGTAACAGTAAAAATCGTCCTAATGATGAAGTATAGAGCCAAGCCAGAATACTCAGACCAGGTGACCTTTCGGCGATCATTTTTTGGCTTGAGCGTTGTCGGTAGTAGTGTGTCTTCGACTTTGCGTTTAATAATGCGTTACATTGCATATATGAGAAAACTAGCCTATTAAAGTGGGCGTCATTAGAGAATTAAACTAATATATTCTCAGATATCAGTATAGGAAAACTAAACAAGATATATTTCTTCATAGGGACAAAGATGTTGGAATCAGACAAAAATTCAGTTCTTCAATATTTTTCCTCGTTGCAGGATTCTGTCGGTAAACTTTTAAATTTCGAAGATTGTGAAATTCAGCTTAAAGAAGATAAATGGGATCGCCCCAAAGGAGGTGGTGGTCGGTCTCGTGTCTATGAAAAGGGAAAATATATTGAAAGAGCAGGAGTTAACTTTTCTCATGTTAAGGGAGAGGCGTTACCTGCTACAGCTTCGGAAAGGCGCCCAGAGCTTGCCGGTAGTCCCTACGAGGCAATGGGCGTTTCGGTAATAATCCATCCAAAAAATCCATATATACCTACCTCACATGCAAATGTTAGATTTTTCCTTTCCTCTAAGGAAGATGGGTCACCTGTATGGTGGTTTGGTGGTGGTTTTGATTTGACGCCGTATTACGGATTTGAGGAAGATGCAGTTCATTGGCACCGTACGGCAAAAGCGGCATGTGATCCTTTTGGCACTGAACTTTATCGAAAATACAAAATATGGTGTGATGATTACTTTTATTTAAAACATCGAAAAGAAGCCCGCGGTATTGGAGGCCTTTTTTTTGATGATTTAAATGAAGGGGGATTCCGCAGATGTTTTGATTTGATTCGAAGTGTGGGAGATGGTTACGTGACTGCGTACCAACCGATTTTGGCTAAACGCAAAAACGAGCCTTTTGGTAAGCGCGAACGAGCTTTTCAACTTTATCGTCGCGGTCGTTATGTTGAGTTTAATTTGGTTTATGACAGGGGTACCCTCTTTGGTCTCCAATCTGGAGGACGCACAGAATCAATTCTTGTCTCCATGCCCCCGGTCGTAAACTGGGAATATGATTGGAAACCGGAATCTGGCTCTAAGGAGGAAGAGCTTTATAAGAAATTCTTGCCACCAACTAAGTGTGTTGATTATTAGGTAAGTAATTTCCATTCATCTTTATTAAATCCTATAAACCCATTTTTTTCCGTCAGAAGGAACGGTCGTTTGATAAGTTTACCGTTTTTGGATAGAAGGCGAATAGCTTCCGTTTTTTTCATGTTGCCAATTTTATTTTTTAAATTCATTTCTCGATATACCTGCCCAGAAGTATTGAACATCGATCGGATAGAATCCCCTTGGAATTTCAGCATTGAGGCTAATTCTTTTTGCGTTGGAGGTTTTTCTACTATATCGACGGGGGTATATTCAACGGCGTGTTCATCCAAGAATTTTAAGGCTTTTCGGCAGGTTGAACATTTCGAATATTGATAAACCTTTATCATTCGTATTCCTCCAANTTTAAAGTACAAATTGCTGTTAGAGTTTCCNGTGGTGAAAGTACTTTAATTCCAGACGTNTGATCGCCTTGAGAAAAGAGATTGACNCCATTATTCGCATTACTNACGGGTTCNATTGCAAAATAANCCGATTCGGGTGGATTGTAAATTATTAAGTGTTGACATGTGTCGTTAGCAGATATGTTTAATCGCAGGTTACTCTTTGGCCAGGATATAGATCCTTCATTAAACCCATGACAGCATAGATCAAGATGGTTGTCATGTAATAATTCACGTTCGGTATTNAAATTTTGANTAGCATTCAAAGGAGCTAATGGTCCAGANGGTATTCGTGTTGAGTNTGCATCGGGGTATGCCCCGTCTAAAGGAAAGTGAAGTAAAACNGGCTCGCCGTTTGATGTNATTTTTCTGTTAAAATATGGGTGCCATCCTAGCCCAGCCGGCATAGAAGTAGACCCATTATTGGTAATGGAAAGGGTCATGTGTAGCGCAAAATCATCTAGTGTAAAACTCGCTTGAGCAAAAAAATCCCATGGCCAATTTATAGTTGAATAGTGGCTTGAATTCAAGGTGCAGACTATTGATTCGGCGGTCTTTCGGTCTATTTCCCATCTGCGATTTCGTACGTCACCGTGAATGGAATGAAGTTCACTATGTGCTAGATTATAGATTTGATTCTCGAATGAAAAAGTGCCATTCTCAATACGGTTGGAATACGGAATCATAAGAAAATTGGAATAGGGTAAGTTACAGTTGGCCAAACGAGTATCCGGCATTACCGGAATCCAGCAACCGTTTCGAAACAGATCGAAAGCTTTTGTGCTGACACCTTTATTAGGGTCTAAAACTAAACGTAATTGATTATTGCAGATTGTTATCATCTACTATGTCTGATGTAGTGGAAATTACATTGAGGGCGAGAAAATCTTGGAACTCTTTCAAGTCTAATTGGTTGTTTAATATTGCTTGCCTAGCAAAAGCGAGCGAGGTTCCAAAGCGAGATTGCCATATACTGTTTTGTTCGCAGATAATATTTCTCGCCTTGGAAAGAGCATCTATGATTCGTTGATAATGCCACCCAATCAGAGGTCTAGGCAACTCATTTACGGAAAAAAAGCCACTAGCGACTACCTCATCTGTGGCATGTTGCAGGTTTCCACCAATTGGGTGTGCGGAAAAAAGAATATCATGGTCTCCGCCGTTACACCAGTTTGGTCGCGAATAGATACCCACTAATGAATCTATTTCAACATTTAAACCTGTTTCCTCATAGATTTCTCTGACGGCAGCATCCGCGAGTGATTCTTCTTTTTCGACTCCGCCTCCTGGTAGGGACCATATGCGGAAATCGCGTCTTTCTGTTAGCAAGACTTGTTTGGATTTTATAACAGCTACTTCCACTCCTAAACTTGCCATGGTTATCTTTTTGAGATTATCCTATTTATTTGAGTGATAATTATTATAGACGTTTAGTTTCCCTGTGCCAGTTCGGGTTTTTTTGAGGAATTTTTGCTTCTACTTTTTCGCGCCAGGCGATTAATAAATTATGAAGACGTTTGCATTCTATTGGTTCCACCTCTGCAAGATTATTTGTTTCTTGGATATCGTCTCGTAAATTGTATAGTTCAACGCGATCGTCCTCAAAGAATTCAATTAGTTTATAATCTCCACAACGAATGGATGAGCCCGGGGATCCACCTTGATTTCCATAATGTGGATAGTGCCAATATATCGCATCCCGATCAAGAGTTTTTTCACCTTTTAGTAGCGGAAGAAAACTTATCCCGTCGATATGTTGATCGGATTTTGGTTCAATCCCTACGATTTCTAGTATTGTAGGATAGAAATCAGGACTTGATACTGGCGTCGAACATGTTGTGTTTTTCTCAATACTCCCAGGCCATCGTATTAGTAAAGGTTCGCGGGTGCCACCTTCATACATCCAACCTTTGCCTTCTGATAAAGGAGAATTACAAGTAGGAGAGCCTTCGGATGTAGCTAGGCCACCATTATCAGATGTAAAAATTATAATGGTCTCGTTGGTAATTCCCTCGCACTCAATGACGTCTAAAATACGTCCCACGCTTTCGTCTAAGCTTTCTATCATTCCAGCATAGACTGGGTCAGACTGGAGAAGTCTACGTTTGACCTTTTGGTCTTTTTTGTGTTCGCATGGATAGAATTCATCTTCAGAGAACGTCTGTTTTTGGTCGAGTCCTAGTTTACGTGCTTTTTGGGTGTACTTGTTGACTTTTTCGGGTTTGGCTTCCAAAGGAGTATGTACTTGATAATACCAGAAGTTTAGAAAAAAGGGTCGTTTCTCTCGATGCTCAATGAGTTTGACTGCTTCTTCGGTCAGGTAATCTGTGAGATATGTTTCATCTGGAACATCGGCATTTACCAAAGGCGGAATGGACCATGGACTAAAGTAACCACCATGCCCTGGAGAACCTTGATGCGCACCACCTACATTGACGTCAAAACCATGATCTTGAGGAAGGTAGCCGTCACCGCCAAGGTGCCATTTACCTATATGCCATGTTTGATAGCCACCTAGTTTGAGAGCCCTAGCGAGTGAAAATTCTGTTTGCGGGAGTTGCTTCAGATAGGGTACATCGACTAATCGGCCTCGAGCCGGATGAATGTGATTCCCGGCATCAATCCAATCGGTAATTCCGATATTAGCTGGGTATTTGCCTGTAAGTATACTGGCTCGTGTCGGAGAGCAAACAGGACAGGCTGCGTATGCATCCGTAAAAAGCGTACCTTCTTTTGCTAATCGATCAATATTTGGAGTTTCGTAGAAGGAACTCCCATAACATGCTAGGTCTTTCCATCCCATGTCATCTATAAGCATCAGGATGATATTCGGTGCAGTCATTTACTCGAGGCTTTCCTCGATCGCTTGAATAAGCACCGGGTCATCGGGTGCCGTTTTCGGAGAGAAGCGTTGGATGGATATACCATCTTTACCTACAAGAAATTTCTCAAAATTCCAATTTATATCCTCTCCATCTCCTATTAAGTGATGATATAATGCGTGTCGATTTTGGCCGTTCACCTCAATTTTTGAATACATCGGGAAGCTTATTTCATAGTTTGTTGTGCAAAATACCTTGATTTCGTTTTCAGAACCAGGCTCTTGTGATCCAAATTGATTGCAAGGAAAGGCCAAAACAGTCAAACCACAACTGGAATATTTTTCGTGTAAATTTTGTAATCCGGTATATTGGGGAGTCAGGCCGCATGCGCTAGCAACATTGACCAAAAGCAATGTTTTACCTCGGAAATTCTCAAGTGTAGTCTTTTCTCCATCTATCGTTGATACTTCGTGTTCGTATATACTTACCATTAGTTAGCTCCGTTAAGACATTGAGTGGTTTTAGTTATCAAGATTACAAAAAATAAGAGCTTGTTCAAGCTAATCCTATTGACAGAGCTTGGGTGATGGTATATCATGGCCTGAACTATTCGGCTTGAGTACCTATAATCTTTAGATTCGGTTGAAAAATGAAACTTGAGAAACGTGTAGCACTTGTAGTTGGAGNTGCAGGATCTATGGGTAGTTCCGTAGCTCGAACTTTCGCCGAAAACGGAGCTATCGTTTGTGTAGCGGATATTGATAAAAATCGAGCNGAAGAGGTATCTAAGCAAATTTGTAAAGATGGTGGCCAGTCAATTTTTATGGGACTAGATGTGTGTGATTCTGGTGATTGGGATGAGGCCGTAGAAAAGATCGAATCGACCTTGGGCCAGTTGGACATCATGGCAAATCTTTCTGGTGCAAATATTAGGGTTGACTTTGATGAACAAACTAAAGAGATGTGGGAAAAAATTATAGATGTTAATTTAACGGCTTNTTTCATTGGGGTGAAAGCTGTAGTCCCTGCTATGCGACGGTCAGGGCGAGGCGTCGTGTTGTTTGTTGGTTCATTAGCCTCATCGCGTCAAGGGGTCGGTGGTCCTGCTTATGGAGTGAGCAAAATGGGTTTAGTGGCTCTAACAAGAAGTGTAGCTGCAAGTTACGCTCAGTATGGCATACGGTGTGTTTTGATTTCTCCTGGCCATGTAGATACTAATTTTATACGAGCGGATTCAAACCATAGCCCAAATACATGGGAGACTAGCATCAATAATCCAGAGAATTATGCATGCCGCCAATCAGCTACGCCGTTGGGGCGATTATGCTCACCTGAGGATGTGGCGAAGTCATTTCTCTTTGCAGCTTCTGACGATGCTTCGATGATAACAGGCTCGATGCTTACTGTTGATGGTGGTGCGGGCATTTAATTTGCCAGACTAGTAGTTTGGTGTAAGTCAAATGTTGAAAGCATAAGNAATCTTTTCGTTAAAAATGTATAAAAAACTGTAGTTTTTGATCAAAGGAGAGAGATTATATGAGTGCGGCATTAGATTACGGGGTCCAGAGTTTTTGTTTCAGAAATTTTAANNATAATACTGATGTTGCACAGAAAGTGTTGGATATTGGAGTAAATAGTATCGAAGTTTGNGGTGTACATGCTGATTTTAATAATCCCGAAGAATGGAAAGAAATTGTAAAAATATATCACGATAAGGGTGTGAAAATTGTATCGATCGGCGTACAAACCTTTACCGGTATTGAGTCGGACCGTGATTTCTTTGAGTGTGCAGCTATGGCAGGTGCCAAGCATATTTCTTGTCATTTTCAGTTGGAATCATACGCTACTGCAATAACCCGAGTCCGATCTTGGTGCAAAGAATTTGGTATTCGCGTTGGCATTCATAGCCACGGTGGTTATCACTTCGGTGGTCAACCGAGTGTATTAAAACATTTGTTGGGTTTAGGTAGTCCTGAAATTGGCTTATGTATCGATACCGCTTGGGCGATGCAAATAGGCCCACAACAGGGGAATCCTGTAAAATGGGTTAGTGATTTTTCTGGCCAAGTATATGGTGTACATTATAAGGATTTCGTATTTGATCGCGCTGGCATGTGGGAAGACGTTGTTGTTGGTGAAGGGAATTTAGAGCTTAAGTCGTTTGTTTCGGCTTTGGACAAAGATAATTTTGACGGAATGGCTGTGATCGAATACGAGGCAGATGTGGAAAACCCAGTTCCTGCTCTTACCCGTTGCGTAGAACGTATGCGAGAGTTAACGACTTAATAAAAAAATAGTTTTATCGAGCCCCAATTACTTTTATTAGGCGAGAGCACATTATGTCTATCTCATTGTTGCGAAGGTGTTGTGGATTTAGCCAAATTTCATTTTTATTTTCGTCTATGATTACTGCGATAGCAGGTTTTCCTCGTTCGAGTTCGTAGTCGATTTGAGATAAGCTCTTGTTAAGTACTTTCGATTCCGTCGTAATCTTCACTCGAGGAACGATTAGAGGTCTTGCTCCACTGGTCGCGTAGGCAACAGAAATATTCTTGCAATTAATGTTCTTTAGTTGACTGAGAATAGCTTCACAGAGTTGTTTCCAACGGAGTTGCTCGGCGACCCAGTCTGTTTTTACAAAACGATTCAAGGCATATACCAGACCAATTATTTGTTCTTTACTTACTTTAAGCGCCCGACCAATACCAGCATTTGGGAAAGCTTGGGCTCTCGCTGCTTTAATTAAGTCTGCATTTCCACATAGAATTCCCGTGTCGTTGGGTCCGCAAATAGCCTTCCCGCCGCTGAATATGACTAGATCGGCCCCTTCAGAAATAAAGGATCGCAGGTTACAAACGGGTGGTAATTCTGCGGCAGCGTCTACAATGACAGTTATGTTGTGTTCTTTAGCAAGTTCGACGATATTTTTCAATGGAACTGTGGGTTGTGGGTCAAGAACGGTGTGTAATATTCCAATAGTTTTTTCTCCGATAACGGAGCGGATATCACTTATTTTTGTGCAATTTAATTGTCCAACCTCAACAATTCTTCCACCTGCTGTGCGTATTGCGCGATCGAAACTTATTCGGTGTTGTTTTTGTATTATGAATTCGTTTGCCCAACCCCTAGTATTTGGAAGTTCATGCATTTTTTGGGTATTCATACCCGTTAGGCACGCAGCTGCAGATAGAATCAGTCCCCCAGTCGTGCCACTAGTTATGAGAGCAGAATCTGCTCCTGTATGCTTGGCTATTTCAGAGCTTGCCCAATCAAGCAGATCATCAATAAAAACGTAGGCTTCTCCAGCCTGACGCATGGCTTCGACAACTTCTGGGTGGATTAAAGATCCACCCAGATATGTCATACTTCCTGCTGCATTGATTATGCGAGGGATATTTATTTCATCGTATAGGTGCATGTTATTTATCCTGAATCGTTTGTGCTGTTTTTTTTGGATTATGATCTGTTTATATAAAAACCAAGTATAAATTATACCATGAATGAGATAATTTGCTATTGAATGTTTCTAGGTGAAGTTAGACATTTTGGTGAAGAGTGCCGTTTAGTGATGTTTTAAGTGCTGAAACCATTTTTAGCAAGAATAAAAATTGGAGAAAGAAATGAATATTGATTTGAGTAATATAAATCTGAGGAGGAATGCGGAATCTCGGTCTCTAAGTGCAGAGAATCCTACCGGTGAAAAAGGCAAGGGCGGTATGGCAGAGACAAACGGAGAAGGTCCGGCGCGTGAACTTGGTCGTGGATGGAAAGTCCGACCATGTATAACCTTGAAGCCAGGAGAAGTTGTTTCTCTTATGGATCATAGCGGACCTGGGGTCATTCGCCATATGTGGTTTACCTTAAGTGAAAAACATTACCGAGATGCTATTCTGCGGATTTATTGGGATGGTCAAAAGTTCCCGTCTGTTGAGGTTCCGTTGGGTGATTTTCTATGTAACTCTTGGGATGCCCGTCAAAATATTACTGCGCTTCCCATAAATGTTAATCCTACGGGTGGTATGAATATTTATTTTCCTATGTCGTTTAAGAAACATGCTACTATCACACTGGAAAACAACTCTGTGACGGAGGACTGTCGAGTTTTTTACACTATAAATTATACTTTAGAGGAAGTGTCTGAGGATGCTCTATATTTTCATTCTTCCTGGCGACGTGTTAACCCATTACTATTCGGAGAAGATTATGTGATCCTGAATGACGTAGAGGGTGATGGGCAATATGTTGGTACGTTTATGGCATGGCAACAAAATAATGCAGGATGGTGGGGCGAAGGAGAGATTAAGATGTTTATTGATGGTGATAAGAATTTTCCGACTATATGTGGTACGGGCACAGAAGATTATTTTGGAGGTGCTTGGGGATTTGGCGACGATTTTTCTGCTCCGTATTTGGGTTTTCAACAAGTTGTTAAGAAGTCGGGTGAACCAGGAGCCAGGATGACATTATATAGATTTCACATTCAGGACCCGATCTTTTTTAAATCAAAATTAAAGGTGACAATGCAAGCGTTAGGTTGGCGAAGTGAGGGAAGATATCTTCCTTTACAAGATGATATTTCGTCGATTGCATATTGGTATCAGACGTTACCTCATACAAGCTTATCTGATTTACCAGATCGAAATGCGAGGGAGATTATTTGACGAAATCAATAAGGTCTAAAATTCTTTATAGTACGCGTCGTCGTCTGTTTAGTTTTCCTTTTTTTATTTCTTAACAAGATAGATTTCTGTATGAGAAAAAAACAAAGTCCCAATGTTGTCATTATCTACGCGGATGATTTAGGCTTTGGTGATGTTGGTTGTTATGGGGCTTCCGACATACATACGCCCAATATAGACCGACTTGCCTCACGAGCTGTTTCATTCAATCATGGATACGCAACAGCTGCTACTTGTACACCGTCCAGATATAGTTTATTGACAGGATCTTATCCGTGGCGTAATCCACAGGCTTCAATTTTAGCGGGCGATTCTAGTAACATTATTCCATCAGATATGCCAACGATTGCGCGTATGTTTCAAACGGCAGGGCACCGTACTGCGGTTGTTGGTAAATGGCATTTAGGTCTCGGGAAGGATGATATTGATTGGAATAGGCCAATATCCTCGACTCCTAACGACGTTGGTTTTGATGAGTCATTTATTATGGCAGCAACCAACGATAGGGTTCCGTGTGTTTATGTTGAAAACCGAAAAGTATTTGGCTTAACTGATGACGATCCAATCGAAGTAACCTACGACTGGGAGAAGGCGTTTCCTGGTGAACCGACCGGTCGAACTAATCCTGAATTACTCCGACTTGATTACAGCCATGGACATGATGCTGCTATAATTAATGGAGTTAGTCGCATAGGTCACATGCGTGGAGGTAAGGCGGCACTATGGGACGACGAATCAATGGCCGAGACTTTTCTTGAACGCGCTCTTGATTTTATCAATGTTAACAGCGAGACCCCATTTTTTTTATATTATGCGCTCCATCAACCCCACGTACCTCGGTTGCCCTCAAAAACCTTCAAAGGATCTACAAAACTTGGAGCTAGAGGCGATGTTATTGCGGAGTTGGACTGGTGTGTAGGTCAGATTACGGACAATTTAGAACGTTTAGGCCTCACTGAAGATACCATAATCGTTTTTACTAGTGATAATGGTCCTGTACTTAACGATGGATACAAGGATCAAGCGGAAGAATTAAATGGACAGCACAACCCCGCGGGGATCTTACGCGGAGGGAAGTATAGTATGTTTGATGGAGGCACGCGGGTGCCGTTTATTGTTAGTTGGCCTGGTCGTATCAATAGCGGAATTTCTGATGCTATAATTTGTCAGGTGGATCTATATGCCTGTTTTGAANCNCNATTATCAATCAAGTTTTGAATGCGGAAGAAGCTCCTGATAGTTTGCCANTAGNNAGTACCTTTCTAGGTGAAAATGAAATAGGAAGGACAGATCTTGTTTTGGAAGGGACAAAGGCAAAAACAGTATTAAGACGAAATAATTGGGTTTACATTCCACCTTACGAGGGACGGTCTATTAACGAAAATACAAATATAGAGTTAGGTAATTCGTTGGAGGCTCAATTGTATGANCTACGTTTGGATGCAGGGCAACAGAAAAATATTGTCTCAGAGAGACCGGATATTGTCAAGATTATGTCCTCTCGCCTCAATGAGATTTTATCGGGTGAACGTACGCGTTATTAGGTTATGGAAAAATGATATCTTTTTTAATAATCAAGAATAGTCACATTTCTCACAAAAACGTTTTTGCTGTTATTTTGACAAAGATTCATTTAGAGGAAATTATGAGACAGGACCGATGAATTCTGAGCTTTATGTTTGGATGAATGGAAAGCTGACCATGGGTGAGCACGCCCGAGTTCCCATTTTATCGCATAGTTTTTCGCGTGGATCGGCTATTTTTGAGTCTCTTGGAGTACATGAAAGTCCGAGTGGAACTAAGGCCTTTCGTNTGGATAAGCATATCGAACGGCTCGAGCATAGTGCGCAATTACTAGGTATGCAAATTAGGTTTAGTAAAAAAGATATTGTAGAAGCGATATCCCAAACAGTAATAGCAAATAATATCGGCCGTGGTCTTGTAAAAATTATGGCATACTGGGGACACGAAGCAGTGGTCGACCTCGTTCCTAAAACACCGCTCGATGTAGCTGTGTTTGCAATTCCAAATGGAGGAGAATTAAATCTTGATGANCCAACTCCTGTAACTACTTGCTTATCAAGGTGGAACAAGTTACATCCTTCTACTGTACCTGTGGAAGCGAAAGTTGTTGGAAATTATCTTAATGGTTATTTAGCAAGAAAAGATGCTCTGGATAGAGGGTTTGACATAGGGTTGTTAAAGGATCAGGATGGCTTTATTGCGGAAGGCTCTACGGAATCGNTATTTATAGTNAAGGATGGCACGTTGTTGACACCACCTTTGGGGGGGATACTCTCCGGCATTTCCCGAATGACAATATTAGAAGTTGTTCCNCATTTGAAAATACCGACTTTTGAACAGGCAATCACGGTGGACGATCTTAGNACTGCAGATGAAATTTTTACAGCTCATAGTGGTGTAAAAGTACATCCTGTTTCTAAGTTTGANGAGCACGAACTTATTTGTCCCGGACCTATTACTAANCGCTTAATCGATGTTATTGACGATATCATTTTTTTCAAAGATGACCGTTTTGCTCATTTTTTTCAAACTATTTAGTGTATCCGACGGTCATAACCGAAAGGAATTTTTTCATTATCGGTTATTTTGATTTTTAACGGAGGNGCAATGCCTCCCTGATCAACCTGTATACGCATTATATGACTACTCTGAAATGGATAATCCTGAATCCACTGATGCCCATCNCCGTGCACGTANAGTACAGGCTTCTCGATTTTGTCTGNGGTTTGAGACAAGGTATTAAAAAAGTTTTCGTGTTTGGAAGNTGGGGNTGCGTGCCCCAAGATGACTATCCGCTGAAATTTGCCATTGTATTTTTCGATGTTTGAGTTTATCCATTCAGAACAATCTTCGTGTCGTCGAAACCATTCTAAATGGTCGTGTATTTTCCCTCCCACCACAGTAACACCCACGAAAAGCACGCTGTTATAAAGGAAGGCAAACATTTCATTNCGGACGGGATGTCTTATAATCGGGATTGAATTTTCCCAATGTAGATCAAAATGCATAAAGTGGTTTGTCCAAAAGTCCCATGCCGTTTCCGGGTTATTACAGTCATTCCATTCATTATCGCCTACCAGCATAAACATCGGCAATGGAGATGTTTTTAGGTATTCAGCAACGCGATAGTAAATAGACTCTTCGCACTTCGATCTACCCGTCTTTATGTCGCCTAAGTGAACAGCGAATAATGTATTATTTGTTGAAAGATTTTTTAACTGCGCGACTAATAGAATTTGATCTTCTAAAGTATACGGGGTATCTCCCATTGCATAAAAGCTTGCTAGCTCTTCGGCTTCAAGATTTAAGACTGTTATTGAAATATAGAAGATTACTATTCGAACCAATAGAAAGTTCTCCGCTTATTGTTTGAGAATGACTTATTGTTTTGGCAATTTGGTCGCATCTATGTTTCATTTTTTTTGCGTTTTTGGTGGAAGAATCAATCCGTCTGGATTTCGTACTCCATACATAGGTTCCAGCGTTTTATAATCAACGCCAATGCGTCCNTTCCAGTCCCACATTACTATACCATCTTTGAGAGTCAGTTCACACGTTATTCTCTTGTTTCCACGNAATAGGCCACTTGCCACATCTGTATAGCCAAAATCTCCATCTGAAATTTTTAATCCAGCAATATCTGCATGAGTTCCTATACTTAAGTGACCAAGTTCCCTGTGCCCTATTTGAGATGCTGGATTTATTGTCGAAGCACGAATAATTTCATAAAGGGGCATGCCCATTATGAGGAATTTCGACATAACCGTAACCATATCGAGCATATCTTCATTCATGTTTTTTGTGTGGAGGTCGGTTGAGATAGAATCGGGATAAAATCCCTGTTCTGTTGCNGGTACGGCATTTCTCCAATANAAGGATCCTCCCCCGTGTCCTACATCAAAAATTACTCCCCGTTNGCGCGCCTTGTGTAAATAGGGCAATATTCGTCCCTCGTCATCTAACCATGGGACGTCTCCTAGAAACATGTGTGTGCTGATATCATCCTTAGACATACGTTCAGTCACGAGTTCGTAATAAGGTCTCTCTCTCGGAAAGAGACCAAAGTCAATCATGGCCGGCATGTTTGCCATTTGGCCTGCTCGGAGTGCCGATTCTGTAGAGATCCATTCGGGACCCATGAAATGGGCNGTTTTAGATCCTACGATGAAGTCGTTATGTTCCTTCATCACGCTTACNGTACGATCTATATCCATNTCAGNGATGTTTTGTTCCATATCTGTGTGAACCATTCCCATGCCAACTATATTGAGGAAGGCGTACATGCGTGTTTGAAAACGAGTAAGTACGCGTTCTCGGAAATCTGGGAAGGTTCGCCATCCGGCGCTTCCAGTATCAACCATTGTTGTTACACCGCTGCGAAATGAAAAACCATCCGGGAGTATACTATTATCACCAGCCCAGGCATTTCGCCAGCCAGGCGTTGCGTACATATGCGTATGGATGTCTACTAGTCCAGGCGTAATGACGAGACCTTCGACGTTTATTGGTTGTTTTGCACTATTGATGGGAATAGTATTTTCGACAGCAGCAATTCGTCCATCGGATATGGCTACNTCCTTACGAGAGTCAATTCCGTTTAGCGGATCAATTATATGACCGCCCTTAAGTAAAATATCAAACTGCATAATTTGGTCCTTTCGCTAAAAGCCTAATTTTACACACAAAAATATTGGANTGCACTTATTGTAAATGGACGTGTTGTCTTATGCCAATGAAGCTATATTATTCATGAACTTGATAAAAAACGAATAATATATGTCAAAGGGAGCTCAATTCAAATGAAGATAACCGCCATCAATACCCTTGTCTCCTGGGCGGGCCTGCGTAACTGGGTTCTAGTAAAAGTTGAGACGGATACGGATCTATATGGTTGGGGAGAAGCTACTTTAGAAGGGAAAGAAGAGGTAGTTGTAGCCCAAGTAAAGCGCATGGGTCAGCAATTGATTGGACAGGATCCATGTAGAGTTGAGCACATTTGGCAATCACTGTATCGTCACGCATTTTGGAGAGGAGGACCGGTTC
Source organism: Gemmatimonadota bacterium (assembly GCA_002693325.1). Classification (GTDB taxonomy): domain Bacteria; phylum Latescibacterota; class UBA2968; order UBA8231; family UBA8231. Next base: position 16,751 of record NZPK01000148.1, read on the forward strand.
ATAACTCTGCCTTAGCGGGAATTGATCAAGCACTATGGGATCTACGTGGAAAAGCCTGGAAAGTTCCAGTTTATCAATTACTGGGTGGAAAAGTGAGAGATTTTATCCGCCTTTATACTCACGTTGGTATCTATGAACCAAGTCGNATGGAGGAAGAAGCACAGCGCGATCAAGAAGATGGATATACTGCAATGAAAACAGGGGCATGGGTCGGAGATGGATTATTGCCGGAGCGTGAGCGAATAGATTCTTTTGCTGATCGAATCGGTCGTCTCAGGAAAACCGTTGGGGANAGTGTTGATATAATGGTGGACGACCACGGTCGTGGCACACCGGCCACGGCGACTAGGTTAATGAAGGCACTTTCGCCATTTGGTCTATTTTTTCTAGAGGAATCNGTTCAGCCAGATGACTTGACGGGGCTCGAACGTCTTCGNCAAGCAGATCCTCCTATGGATTTGGCTGCAGGAGAGAGGCTTTATTCTAAATGGGAATTTAGATCTATTTTAGAAAAACGTTTGTTGGACGTTATACAGCCGGACCTATGTCATGCAGGAGGTATNAGCGAGGTTAAAAAAATTGCAGCTATGGCAGAAGCTTATTATGTCCAGGTTGCCCCTCATAATCCTCAGGGACCTATATCGACTGCCGCAGCCGCTCATTTAGGGTTAGCCACACCTAACTTTCTCATACTTGAATATGTGCGACAAGACCCTTTTCGGGATCAGGCTATGTCTCAATCATGGGTCGTTGATGGAGGTTGCTTATATGTTCCAGATGAGCCGGGGTTAGGTGTAGAGTTGAATGAAAAAGCTCTTTTGGANAGCCCGATGCGAAAACTTAACTTTCAGGTGGACTGTTATGCTTCCGATGGTTCAATTAAGGACGTATAGTGAATAAATATAAAAAGGAGTTACATATTATCGTACCTGAANATAATTNTCATTTGTATTTGAATATAATGAAAATGAATATTGGTTTTTAAGGTGCGAGATTTTAATGCTTTAAAGAGTAATTTATGGAAGTGGACNAAACACATTTTACGTGCTGTTTTGCTAGTTGGTCCATTTATATGGATATATTTTCAAATTGATTATCCGATTTTACTTTCAACTTTATCCTTANTACCATCGTGGGTCTTTCTTCCTATGCTTTTGCTGATACCGACGATGTGCTTGCAAGGTGTAAGATGGTGGATGTTACTTCGTACGTGCGCGAAAGACCTTTCTTTAGGCCGAACTTTGGAATATCATTTTGCTGCATCTTTTTATTCATTAATACTTCCTGGTGCAAGTGCTCAAGAAGTGGTTCGTGCATATTTACTGTCTAAAAGCGTTGATTACGCGGTTGTATGGGGGTCTACGTGGCTATCTAAATTGATGGGTTTGATCGGTTGGGTTGTTATTGGTTTAGTTGGCTTCTTTATGGAACGTCATTTGTTAAATTATTGGAATTCAGAGATTGGGCTCTCTCTCTTCATTGCTGCCGTAGGTTTGCTTATCGCCATTGCACTTTCATTTTCTAAACGTTTTACCAGTACGATACGTGTGTTTTTTGAACGATACCTACCAGCGACCTTTGTGGCTTCGCTATCAAATATTCGCGAAGCAATTTTTCTTTTCCGTTTTCATAGATTGCTTATGTTCACGACTTTTTTAGTGACAATCTTTTTACAGAGTTTGCTTNTTTTAGGCACGACTCTTGTGGTTTATGCAATAAATGGGTCGTTTATGTTTTGGTCCTTAGCGGCAATATTAGCGTTGATTGAAGTAGTGGTAGTGGTTTTACCTTTGACTCCNGGTGGTGTNGGAATNCGTGAGGGGTTGATAACATTGCTTTTTAATGAAGCGGGACTCGGAATAGAGGAGATCGGAATATACATTTTTCTAAACATCTTGGGTATTTCAGTGCGCTTATTTGGTGTGATTCCTATACTTCTTGGGCGCGTATCTCGAGACNTTAAATTAGAAGAAGCGCATACATGACCTTAGGACTCGATATGTTAGGANTCTGAGATAAGATCTTCATCCACAGAATAGNTATTACTNCCACTTAAAATCCGATGGTGAATTGTAAATCAGTTCACTCAAGGTAAGTTTTTTTCGGAAACAAAAGTATATTCTAGGCGTCTTATTTTTTAGGGTGTTTCAATCTTAATATCCTTTATTTACCCTCCCAGCGATAAGGGACTTACGTCCCTTATCGTTTTTTTAAAAAGCAAATTTTATTGCCAAAGTGGCTCGTTCTTCTCGAGCATTGTCTTTAAATAAGATTCATTTAATTCTACGCCTAATCCGGGATCCTCTGTTAATTGCACATGCCCATTTTGAATTACATCATGGTTCGATTGAATTACATGTTCCCAGGTTGGATCATGGAAGCGGTGAAATTCAAGTGCAAGAAAGTTTGGCACACTAGCGCAAACATGAGCATCGCCGACAGTGCTGAGTGCACTAGAATTATTATGTGGGGCAAAAGGTATATAATATGTTTCCGCCATATTTGCTATTTTGCGACATTCACTTAGGCCGCCGCATTTTGAAATATCAGGCATTATAATATCAACTGCTTGATTTTCTATGATTTCNCGGAAACCGTACCTGAGATAGGCATTTTCGCCAGCACAGATAGGNGTTCTTGTNGCTTGGGTGATATTAGCCATGGCTTGAATGTTTTCTGGTGGGACAGGTTCTTCCAGCCACATAAGGTTCAGGTCTTCCAGTTCAAGAGCGAGTTTCATTCCTGCAGTGGCATCGTAGCGTCCGTGAAGATCAATAGCTAAATCCATATCTGGCCCAACGGCTTCGCGTATATTGAAGGCTTGCTCAACCATGCTTTCTAATTCTTTAGGTGTAACGGACCAGTTCCATGCATCAAGCTTGTGTGGATTGTGTGCATCATCAAGATCAAACTTAATGGCTGTAAATCCCTTTGATCGGGCTTCTTCTGCACGTTCGCGACAATTAGTCATCGCGCTATCAACATAGAGTCGGACTGTATCTCTGAATTTTCCGCCGAGTAAACGATATATCGGTACGCCTTGGGCTTTACCAGCTAGATCCCAAAGNGCAATTTCCAGTCCCGTTAACGCTGAGATACCGAGCCCAGCCATNCCACCTCGAAATATATAGCTTCTGCGGATGCCTTCAAAGCAAGCATCCACGTCACGGGGATCTTTNCCAATTAGTTGTTGAGCCATTGTCTGGGTGGAGCCTCTCCATCCTCCATCAACGTGACTAGCTTCGCCAGTCCCGTAAACTCCCTCATCGGTATAAATNCGCACGTAATGATATGTATAGGTCGGTTTTTTATCGACCTTTATTTGGACTTCGGCTGTTTTTATTTCCGTGATTTTCATCTTCTATATACTCTCTTCAGATTTNCGGGTGGGAGATTAAAANTTTCCGATTAGATAGTTCCAATTCTTTTGCCGTATTTCTCGCTCTTTATAATGGTCCGTTTGAGATACATGAAGGGGATTTGAAAACGACAAGATATTATGAGGATCTTCGGCAGTNGCTCTGCTATTCCAATCGGTGCTTTTGCCAATGTTTTTGGGGTTGTGATTCCAACTCGGCTTGTTATTTGGCTTGGTCCGCCTCAAAAGAAACTTGATCATATGTCGTTTCTTGTTGCTGGTATTCGCTGCAGTTCCGTGCCAAAGGTCATAATGGGTTAAAGCCACTGTTCCGGCTTTAACTGTAAGAGGAATTTGGCCACGAATATTTGCGTAATGAGCCATTCGGTCAGTTGGTGCATTTCTAAACTGGGTGCCCGGCACAATTATTGTGGGTCCCATATCTGCCGTGACTTCTCTGGGATAGTAAAGAGCCAGAAAACGAGTTATAATTGTATCCCGATTATTTATTCCATCTTGGTGCCAGTTCATGTGTTTGGATTCTGGGAGTTTACAGTGCCAATGACGATGTTTTTGTAATTCGAATTCGTTGCCAAGAAGGCTAATTATAGCACCTCTGACATAATTATTTTCAATTATTTTAGTCAAGTCGGGAACGACATCTGTAATTCCATCTCCAGGATTGTAGTCCAAAATATCAAGTTGGGATGCAATGGATTCATTCAGTTTATCAGGAAGATCGGGCTCTATTAAATGAAAA
>NZPK01000008.1 GCA_002693325.1 Gemmatimonadota bacterium
CAATAGATTTTTGGTCAAGCTATGAAGGGCGTACGGTGGATGCCTTGGCACGAGAAGGCGACGAAGGACGTGATAAGCTGCGATAAGCTTCGGTAAGGTGCAAATAACCTTTGACCCGGAGATTTCCGAATGGGGCAACCCAGTGCAGGTCATGCTGCACTACCCTCGGGTGAATATATAGCTCGAGCGGGGCAAACGAGGGGAACTGAACCATCTAAGTACCCTCAGGAATAGAAAGCAACAGCGATTCCCTTAGTAGTGGCGAACGAAAGGGGAACAGCCCAAACCTCTGGTATGTTAAAACCTGTGTGTGTTGTACCAGCGGTGTTGTGGGGCACTATTCGGTCAGTACACAGACTGACCAAGAAGTTAAAAATCTGCACCATAGTCGAAGTGTTCTGGAAAGTTCAACCATAGAAGGTGATAGTCCTGTAGACGAAATGGTAGCAGACTTCTTTATAGTGTTCCCGAGTACCACGGGGCACGTGAAACCCTGTGGGAAACTGGGGAGACCACTCTCCAAGGCTAAATACTCTCTCGTGACCGATAGTGCACTAGTACCGGTGAGGGAAAGGTGAAAAGTACTCCGAGAAGGAGAGTGAAATAGTACCTGAAACCGTACGCTTACAAGCAGTCGGAGGGGGCTTGTCCCCTGACGGCGTGCCTTTTGCATAATGAGCCGGCGAGTTACTTGTATGCAGCGAGGTTAACTCACTAAGTGAGGTAGCCGAAGCGAAAGCGAGTCTTAATAGGGCGTTTAGTTGCATGCAGTAGACCCGAAGCCAGGTGATCTACCCATGGCCAGGATGAAGCGGGAGTAAAATCTCGTGGAGGTCCGAACCGCCGAACGTTGAAAAGTTCTCGGATGAGCTGTGGGTAGGGGTGAAAGGCCAATCAAACCTGGAGATAGCTGGTTCTCCCCGAAATAGCTTTAGGGCTAGCCTCTTGATAGAGAGTCGTGGAGGTAGAGCACTGGATCGGCTAGGGGGCTTACCCGCTTACCAAACCGAACCAAACTCCGAATGCCATTGACTTGTTTCAAGGGAGTCAGCGTGCGAGGGATAAACTCCGTACGCGAGAGGGAAACAACCCAGACCGTCAGCTAAGGTCCCTAAGTGTAGGCTAAGTGATTAAAAGGATGTGAAATTGCTGAGACAGCTAGGATGTTGGCTTAGAAACAGCCACCATTTAAAGAGTACGTAACAGTTCACTAGTCAAGTGATTTTGCGCCGACAATGTATCGGGGCTAAGTTTACCACCGAAGCTACGGACTCAGCGGCCGTTCGCGGTTGCTGTTTGGTAGGGGAGCGTTCCATAGTAGGCTGAAGGTAAACCGTAAGGTTTGCTGGACGAGATGGAAGTGATTATGTCGGCATGAGTAGCGATAATGCGGGTGAGAATCCCGCACACCGAAAATCTAAGGTTTCCTGGGCTAGGCTCGTCCTCCTGGGGTTAGTCGGGACCTAAGCTGAGGCCGAAAGGCGTAGGCGATGGAAAACAGGCTAAATATTCCTGTACCACTTACAGCGTGTTTGAGCTATGGGGTGACGCAGAAGTGAAAGGTCAGCCAGCGATTGGAAATGCTGGTCTAAGCTCGTAGGAGGGTCATCTAGGTAAATCCGGATGACCAATACTCTGAGAGGCGATGGGGAGCCGCTTAGCGGCATAAACTGACCCTAATCAGGCTGCCAAGAAAAACCTCTATGTGAATTCTGTAGGTGCCCGTACCGCAAACCGACACAGGTAGATGAGGAGAGTATCCAAAGGTGCGCGAGTGAACCCTCGTTAAGGAATTCGGCAAAATGATCCCGTAACTTCGGAAGATGGGATGCCCTAAGTAGGTGATACCCCTCGCGGGTGGAGCCCAAAGGGGCCGCAGAGAAACGGGCTGGGCGACTGTTTACCAAAAACACAGGTCTCTGCTAAGCCGTAAGGCAATGTATAGGGACTGACACGTGCCCGGTGCCGGTAAGTTAAGAGGATGAGTTAGTCTTCGGACGAAGCTTTGAATCGAAGCTCCGGTAAACGGCGGCCGTAACTATAACGGTCCTAAGGTAGCGAAATTCCTCGTCGGCTAAAAACCGACCTGCACGAATCGTGTAACGACTTGGCCGCTGTCTCAACGAGGGACTCGGTGAAATTGTAGTTCCGGTGAAGATGCCGGATACCCGCGGCAGGACAGAAAGACCCCGTGAACCTTTACTATAGCTTGGTATTGGATTTTGACACTGTATGTGTAGGATAGGTGGGAGGCTTTGAAGCGGGAGCGCCAGCTCTCGTGGAGCCAACCTTGAAATACCACCCTTGCTTTGTTAAAATTCTAACCTAATCCCTTGATCGGGATTGGAGACAGTGCCAGGTGGGTAGTTTAACTGGGGCGGTTGCCTCCTAAAGCGTAACGGAGGCGCCCAATGGTTCCCTCAGCGCGGTCGGTAATCGCGCGTAGAGTGTAAAGGCATACAGGGAGCTTGACTGCGAGACTTACAAGTCGAGCAGGTGCGAAAGCAGGGCTTAGTGATCCGACGGTTGCATGTGGAAGCGCCGAAGCTCAACGGATAAAAGGTACTCCGGGGATAACAGGCTTATTGCCCCCAAGCGCTCATAGCGACGGGGCAGTTTGGCACCTCGATGTCGGCTCAGCGCATCCTGGGGCTGGAGAAGGTCCCAAGGGTTTGGCTGTTCGCCAATTAAAGCGCTACGCGAGCTGGGTTCAGAACGTCGTGAGACAGTTCGGTCCCTATCCGCCGTGGGTGTAGGATATTTGAGGAGATCTGACCCTAGTACGAGAGGACCGGGTTGGACGGACCTCTGGTGAACCAGTTGTTCCGCCAGGAGCATCGCTGGGTAGCTACGTTCGGAAGGGATAAACGCTGAAAGCATCTAAGCGTCAAGCCCACTCCAAGACTAGATATCCCGTAGGGTTAACCTACCTGAAGGCCCCTCGTAGACTACGAGGTTGATAGGCTGCAGGTGGAAGCGCAGTAATGCGTGAAGCCGAGCAGTACTAATTGGCCGTGAGGCTTGACCATTTTATTGTATTTTCAATGCACGAGATGTTGCACCACATTGATGTAGACTGTATTCGGTTGTCTAGGAAAACTTGATTTTTCCGGTGACCATAGCGGAGGGGTCACACCTCTTTCCATTCCGAACAGAGTCGTTAAGCCCTCCTGCGCCGATGGTACTGCTGGGGTCACCCGGTGGGAGAGTATGACGTTGCCGGATTTTTTTGGAGCCCGTCCCCAAAGGGGGCGGGCTCTTTTATTTACGGGAAAAACAGCATCCTATTTGCCTTGATAAATGATACCGAAGGGTTGAATGTTGCTTTTTCTTTACGGGTTCGTTTTCTTGGATGTTGAGTATTAGTTTTTTTTAGTGTGTTATTTGCCAGGAGATAATAGATGTCCGGTCATTCCAAATGGAGTACAATTAAGCGGAAAAAAGGTGCTAATGACGCGAAACGGGGAAAAATGTTCACTAAGCTCATTCGCGAAATAACGGTAGCTGCTCGGGATGGTGGTGCTGATGAAAGTTCAAATGTACGTTTACGATCTGCTGTGCAAAATGCACGTGCAGCTAATATGCCATTGTCTACTGTTGAGCGTGCGGTTAAACGAGGATCTGGTCAGGAGGAGGGAACGTCCTACGAAGAGGGACTTTATGAAGGCTATGGACCTGGTGGTGTTGCAATAATGGTCGAGACATTGACAGATAACAAAAATCGAACCGTCTCAGAAGTTCGTCATATATTTTCGAAGCATGGTGGTAATCTGGCTGAAAGTGGCGCGGTTTCATGGATGTTCGAACAGAAAGGTACTTTGGAGGTTGGAAAAGCGGACATCAATGAGGAAGATCTTCTTATGATGGTCATGGATGCAGGGGCTGAGGATCTGCAGGATGGTGAGGATGTGCATGAATTGTTTTCTACTGTATCATCCTTTGAAGAAGTCAAACAAACATTAGAGAAGAACGATATTGAGTTCGGACAAGCGTCGTTATCATTGATACCAAAACTTGAAAACATGTTAGAAGTCGAAGTCGATCAAGTTGGCAAAATTATTCGTTTGTTGGAGAGTTTAGAGGATCTTGATGATGTTCAAAAAGTTTATTCGAATTTTGATCTAAAAGAAGAAGTACTTGAGGCAGTTGTAGCTTTGTAATCATAACACACAAAGAGATGTCGGCTGGTTTGATAATAATCGGAGTTGACCCTAGCAGTACAAGTACGGGGTATGGTTTAATAGAATGCGATTCAAAAAAGATGCAGTATATTCATTGTGGTTGTATTCGTCCCAAAGCCAAAATGAAATTTGAAGATAGGTTAGTTTATATTTTTGACGAATTTGCAAAAGTGTTGGATGAATATAAGCCATCTGAATCTGCTGTAGAGAGTACTTTTTTCGGCAAAGATGCTGATTCAGCAGCAAAACTTGGACAGGCTCGTGGCGTGTTACTATTGGCCTTGAGAAAAGCTACTATCCCGATTGAGCATTATTCTCCTGCGACTGTAAAAAAATCGATAGTTGGTAGCGGACGGGCGTCNAAGGAGCGTGTGCAATTTATGGTGACACGACTGTTGAAACTTGAAAAAATTCCGGCTTCGTTGGATGCGTCTGATGCACTGGGTATAGCAATATGTCATACGCGCNAGTCTTCTATTGTTAATTCNAACGGCTCTACAAAACGAAAGCCTGCGGTTGATCTCCTTTTAAAGAAAATGGTAAGACGTTAAAAAAACTATGGAAGAATGAGAAAGAGCCGTGATCTATTTTTTGCGAGGTAACCTTACGGAAAAGGCTCCAACCCAAGCAGTGTTAGATGTTGAAGGGGTTGGATATGGTCTTGCTATTTCTTTGATGACGTATCAGCAGTTACCAGAGATAGGTAGTCAGGTCTCGCTATTTACACATTTACACGTTCGCGAAGACCGTATGGAACTATTTGCATTTTCTACCGTTGATGAACGTTCAATGTTTGAGTTGCTGATAGATGTNTCTGGTATTGGANCNANTCTGGCGTTGACAATTTTGTCAGGTACGGCTCTNAGAGATTTGCAGCAAGCAATAGTTGACGGGGATATTTCTGAACTCACGCGGATTAAAGGGGTAGGAAAGCGTACTGCCGAAAGGATTGTTTTAGATTTAAGGGAGAAAGTACAGATTGTGGGTTCAAATTTACCCGAAGAGTTGGCCANAANCGATTCTAGTAAAGTTATGCGAGAGGCTCAATTGGCTCTTAGAGCTTTGGGTATGACTGCTGATGAAGTCAGTAAGGTTATATTAAAAGTTGCTGATCNTGGTAAATCAGATTTGACCGTGCAAGATTTGATTAAATTAGCTTTGCGTGAACGTTAGGCGGCTTGTTTATGAATGACCGATTTGTGGATTTGAATGAAAAAGATGATGAACGTGAATTTGATACAAATTTACGGCCGAAGTGGCTAAAGGAGATGTTGGGCCANGAACGGATAAAAAAACAATTATTCATAGCNATAGAAGCTGCCAAGGGACGTGGCGAAGCTATGGATCATGTATTATTGCATGGTCCTCCTGGCCTTGGAAAGACGACTCTGGCTCATGTGATAGCTCATGAGCTTAATGTTGACATTCATGTTACTTCAGGGCCATTGCTTGATCGTCCTACTGATCTTGCTGGGGTTTTAACCGCTCTTGGCCCTAGAGATGTTCTTTTTATAGATGAAATACACAGGGTAAATCGGGTAGTAGAAGAGTATCTTTATTCTGCCATGGAGGATTTTAAAATAGATATAATGATAGATCAGGGTCCTGCTGCTCGTTCAGTCAGTGTACCACTTGACCAGTTTACTCTTATTGGTGCTACTACTAGGCAAGGCTTATTGTCTGCTCCCATGCGAGCAAGGTTTGGGATATCTGCTCATTTGGATTATTACTGCGTAAATGATTTAGCAAAAATAGTAAGGCGGGATGCAAACCTACTAGGTTTTTCTTTGAATGATAAGGGTGCTATGGAAATTGCGCGTCGGGCTCGTGGGACTGCTCGCATTGCTAAGCGTTGGCTGAGGCGAGCTAGGGATTACGCACAGGTCGAAGGCGATGGAATAGTTGATATCCAAACTGTCGAAGCTGCTCTTGATATACAGAATATAGATAGTATGGGTTTAGATGAAATGGATTTAATGTTGTTGCAATCAATAATTGAGAAATTCAATGGTGGNCCCGTGGGTATAAGTAATTTGTCCGCGGTTGTCGGCGAAGAGGAAGAAACTTTAGAGGAGGTGGTAGAGCCGTATCTAATCAAAGAAGGATTCATAAAACGAACGCCGCGTGGTCGTATTGTAATGCCTCGAGCATATGAGCATTTAGGNTTACAAATACCTAAAGAAAAAAAAGANGGGCAGTTAGGCTTATTATGATTCTNTCCCTNGATACAGCTACAATTAGTGGNAGTATTGCGTTAGTAGAGCGTGACCGTGTGATCCTTAATCGTTATTTTGATCTTGGATTATACCACGCTCAGCATATTTTTACTGAAATAGAAGTTGTGTGTGATCTTGCAAAAATCTCTATTAAGAATTTGACAGCAGTAGCAATTTCCATAGGACCAGGATCTTTTACTGGTTTGAGGATTGGATTAGCAGCTGCAAAAGGGCTTTGTNTAGTTGATAATCTGCCGTTAATAGCGGTTTCTTCATTGGAAATTATCGCTGCTCGACTGCCATTTATCGCTGTTCCTGTTTGTTCGATAATTGATGCTAGGAAACAGCAAGTTTATGCCGCATTATATAATCTGGCTTCCGGCTATCCAGAATGCTTGAGTGAAGCTGAAGTGGTAGCTCCAGAGATATTATTTAAACGTCGCTTTGGGGAACCGACTTACTATACAGGAGATGGGGCTGTCTCTTATGCTGACAAAATAGATCAAACACCTCGAGCTTGGCGCGTACCGGTGTATTGTCAGCGCCCTCAAGCAGATGCTTTAGGTGTATTGGCATGGCGCAAACTAGAAATAAATCAGGTTGAAGATATAGAAAAGGTTGAACCATTTTATATCCGNGGAGCTGACGCAGAAAAANGCAAACAATCCCCCCTCGTGTAATTTGACTTTGAATAATAGTATCAGCTGCTGCGATCTTCNTGAGTTTTTCAACTCCNGTAAAAAAGTCGCCAACGAGAAATCNATAGACANTCTTTCATCGATTGATGATCTTTACGCGGTTTTTTCAGAACCAGATACTTGTGGTTTAGGTTTAATTGATAATCGGCGANTAATAGCTTACGTTATTTTNAANATCTGCGGCAAAAANTCTAACATCCAGAGTATTGCGGTTGACTCTCGATATCGCCGTCGAGGTTTCGGGCAACAGTTGCTTTGTCAGGCTCTCGATTTTTCTTTTAATGTGGGTTGTAGGATCTGCATTTTACGAGTTAGAGTGAGCAATCACGTGGCGATCGCTTTGTATGAAAAACATAATTTTTCTATCANAAAGAAAATGTATGGTTATTATGAGAATCCGTCTGAAGATGCATTTGAAATGATTTGTTATCTATAGCGAGTGTTGTCGATTCATTAGTTTTATTTTATTATTCAGATCTATTTATCTTGGAAAAATCGAATTTAGCGAAAAATGATAATGGGAGAGCCTAAATGGCCGATGTAGTTTTAAGGAACGTGCGTAAAGTTTACGATAAAGACGTTGTAGCTGTTGATAACGCGAATATTGATATTAATGACAAAGAATTTGTTGTTCTTGTTGGGCCCTCTGGATGTGGGAAATCGACGACTTTGCGTATGATCGCTGGTCTTGAAGAAATTAGTGGTGGAGAGATTTATATCGATGGGACACTTGTTAATGATATACCGCCCAAAGATAGAGATATTGCGATGGTTTTTCAAAATTATGCTCTTTATCCCCACATGACCGTGTATCAAAATATGGCATTTGGTTTGAAACTTAGAAAATTTCCAAAGTCTGAGATAGATGAACGTGTCTTAGAAGCCGCCGATATATTGGGTATTGAAGATCTGTTGGAGCGTAAGCCAAAAGCCTTGTCAGGCGGGCAACGACAACGTGTAGCGGTTGGGAGAGCTATAGTAAGGAAACCTAAAGTGTTTTTGTTTGATGAACCATTATCTAATTTGGATGCAAAACTGCGTGTTCAGATGAGGGCTGAGATCAGCAAACTCCACAAGAGACTCGAGGCCACTATGGTCTATGTTACTCATGACCAAGTAGAGGCTATGACTATGGGTGATCGTATTGTGGTAATGCGTGATGCCCAGATCCAACAAATAGATGCTCCATTAAAATTATACAATGATCCTGTTAACCAATTTGTAGCAGGTTTTATTGGAAGTCCTTCAATGAACTTTGTTCGAGGAAAAATTATTTCGGAGGGAGAACAGATTATTTTTGACGAAGGGAAAGTACAGATTCCATTGTCAAATAGTCAGAGTGAAAAACTCTCTTCACATTTGGGTTCGGAGGTGCTTTGGGGAATTCGTCCAGAAGATATTTATGACCCTGATACGATAGGTCGTGATGTTACGACGGTCGAAATAAATGCAAAGGTTGAAGTTGTCGAGCCTATGGGCAACGAAGTATTTTTAAATCTTACTACAGGAACTACTCCTTTTGTTGCTCGAGTCGATCCACTATCGATGCCTCAAGTAGATCAGAAGATTAAACTTGCAGTCGACATTGATAAGGCACATTTCTTTGATGCTGACAGTGAAACAAAGTTAACATAGAGTAATTTCGTTGGAAATGATGGACCGCCAATTATTGGCATCTGACTTTTCCCCAGAGCAGCCTCGGGCATGCCGGATCGTTGAGTATTGGATTCAGACTGAGAGATTACCACATGCTATTCTATTGTGTGGTCCTCCTGGAATTGGTAAACGTAATTTTTCTGTTCAACTTGCTTCTGCTTTGTTATGTCAAAATGAATTTACAGTGCCTTGTAGTGTATGTTCCTCCTGCCGGAAAGTGAATAGTTTTTCTCATCCTGATTTGAAATTTCTTCTTCCTTCTGTTGTTGGTAAATCTAATCGATCTACCGAAAGCCGAGAAGGATTCAACCATTTACAAGAATATTTTAATGAAAAATCATGTGATCATTCGGGCATTTCGATTAAACAG
>NZPK01000159.1 GCA_002693325.1 Gemmatimonadota bacterium
ATGTTTCAGACGGTTACATGATTTTGATGACAATTCTAACTATACTTTGAACAAACGTCAGTCCCTAATTTTGTGTGTTTCGCACGACAACCAATTTATGCCGCTTGCAATTAATAAGGCACGCTCAAACCTACATTCCGATCTTCGCCAGTGCNGCTAGAATCAGTGACGCTACAAGAAGGCCAACTAGAAGTTGAAGCTGTGGAGTCTGAAGGAGAAAACGATGTCATCTGTCCAAAAAATATTTATAGCTGCTTTAATTGCGTCTNTCGGAGCNATGGCTGCTTTGTGTATCNCGACGGGTGTTTTTTTGGTTCGCACTAGAGAGTAATAAATGACACACAGTGCCATGAGCATTTATGGGTTCATTTTTACAAGTTGTCTCAGTAAAACAAAGCCGTTGACGTTAAACATGCTNNGNATTGCNAGGGCAATCTTGCATTGCGGTTTCTCGTCAAGTTCGCTTCGGCAAAAACTCCAAATTCCGGGTCCGGCCGTCGGTATGGTTAGCAATGTAACCCATGGCGTCCAGCGCATTGATGATGCCTTGGTTTCGCTCGCGCTCCAGTACACCGTCAACCTCGACCCAGATGGATTGGACTTGGCCTTTAGCTAGAAGATTGGCCGCACCCTCAAGAATTTCCTTTTCGGTACTATCTACGTCCAATTTTATATGTGTTGGCAGAGGCGGATCATAAAGAGAGATGAAAGTATCGATGTTGAAGCCTAATGTGGGGTGAGCAATCTTAATGTTGATCTGTTCGTCCCAGCTGTGGGAGTCGCGCTCAAAGGCGTGCATCGAGCTGCCAGAAATATTGCCAGCCATATTTAGTTTGCCGAGCCGGGTCTGATTATCGAAAGCCAGGCAATAGGCATCGACGCGGTCCAACAGTCCGTTGATTTCGAGGTTTTTCATCAGCGTGAAGTAGGTCGATGACGCGGGTTCAAACGCTAAGGTCCGGTGGCGGGCTAGGCCGGCGTACATGGTATAGATGCCGACGTTGGCGCCAATATCCCAAAATACTGTGTCGACTGGCATTTTGTCGATCCATTCCAACGTGTCGGGTTCGTGGGTCATGTAGACCGGCGGATACATGGCGGTTTCGCGCGAATTACAATACATGGATAGCTCACCGTGCGGTGTCTGAACTGGAATTTTATCAATGAGGTATTGCGCCGCCGTCGCCCGGCACGATGTGCGCCGGACCTGGTTCAGCGGTGCGGAAATGGTGCGGCCGAGGCCTGCGATTAGACGCGCAACGGTCTTGCTCATGGTTGGGCTCTGCGTTGTTCGATGGTATCCTCAACGATCGCGATGAAGCGCTCAAACAGTTCTTGGTTCTGAGCGACACCCGACAAATGCAGGACCTTGACACTTTCCAGGTCGCCACCGTCATATTCATGGTTGAGGACGCTGTTGTAAATGTGGTTTGGGATGGTGCGGATTTTGACGGGCGTGCCGTTGAAATCAACTGTGCCGACGCGCCAAGAGTCCAAAACGTTATCTTCAGTGCCGCGCACCCGCTCCTCAACCATCCGGCTGAGCGATGCGATTACGCGAAGCTTTTCCGTGTTGGTCGCTAGCGACTTGTACCATTCATCGAGAAAAGCTGTGCGCGCTACCACATCGGCTCCAAAGCCCATAATGCCGTCGCTCAAGGCATGGCAGCGGTTGGGTTCCCAAAGTTGTTTTTCGGGCTCCAGGCTCGGCATTATGACGTCGGGCGCACCCTCGTAGACAACGTCCAGATCCTCGACCAGATAGGCGTCGGCATCCAAAAAGAAAAATGGACGTTCGCCGACGCGCCGGGCGCAATCGCCAAGGGCGTAGCATTTGTGCAGCAACAGGTTTTCATAACGCATTGCGCGATCAAGAACGGCGCGAGCGGGGCCTGAGCCCGGGAATTTTTTAAGAAAAAACTTGTTGAAGCGACGCTTTAAACTGACCCTTTCGCGGGAATTAAAAGCCCTCGCCAGTTCATTAAGTCCGTCGGCACCCAATGGATCAAGCAGTTCCATCGTATCGGAAACCCTATCGCTCCAGCTGACGACATCGACGCCGGACTGAAAAGTTGAGTTGCTGGGTCGGCCGTTTTCATCGCCCCAGTCGTAGACCAAAACGTCGGCGTTAGGNTAAAGGCGTCGCAGCAACTCAATNTTTTTGCGGATCAAGAAGTGATAATCATGCGTTCCGAAGTATANAAAAAGAAGGTTATCCATCTTTACGCTTTCTAAAAATCGCTTTGGNATAAGAGAGGATGATTTATTTGAGTGGGGGCAAGACTTTTTCTCTATGTGCAAGTGCACCAGTGTTCACTTCTGCGTATTAAAGCAATGTCGTGGCGGTGGTTATCTCTCTCATTACGCAGTTGAAGTACCCATAAGCAGAACGCCAGATATTCTGTATCAACTTACAAAATATACGAATAACATCGCTTCTAATNTTACCCTCAAAGAAAGTGAAGGCAGAGTGTATAAAGCCGAAATTNTNTCTTAGAAATCANAATTTCTGANCTACGGTAACTCGCTGTAATAAAAAGAAAGTTGGCGGNNAGGTCNTCCGCCCACTATCACGCTAAGCAACTGTTTCTACTTAACTAATAAGATCATAACACAGTTTGGTCCCAAAGGCAGTCCCAAAATCTGGTGATAGTCAGCCAAAAGTAACGGTGTTATCTTGCGTTACAAGCGCACCCTGTGGTTTTTGGCACGTGTAGGCAACTCGAACGCATGTATTGCCGTAAGCCTTCCCCTTCCGACAATTTTTGCGGCAGTTTACCGCTACCGGGGGGTGCAGGCGCTTAACTCGCCACCAATCCCATGGACTGACAAACTGGCCTAACAAAATTCCAATTTTATCCCATTTAGCCGCTGCCTCTTGAGCAATGTAATCCCTTGAATATTTGCAATAAGCCAAGGTCCCACCTTGTCGAATCGTTTCGGCGTTTAAGCTTTGCTGACCGACGAAACACACACCTACCACTCGTTTGTGACGCTCGCGTTTTCTTCCTTCCCGGGGTCCATTGGCACTATCCTTGGCGTTTTGAACAGTAACCGTTGCCGAAAGTCAGGCCCGTGCGATAGGGTATAGAGGGAAGAAATATATATTCGTGATGTCGTCTGCTACGCTATGAAGGATCCAATGTGTTGGCTGTCAAAACTAACAGGTCTGTTACAAACCATAGGATCTGTAATCCAAGTTAGTACATGTAATTCTGGGAACGTCTGGCTCAGCTTAGTCCAAATCCATCCGAAAGGGAAATAATGCGTTCTATTTTAATATTTTTGGTCGTGTTAATTCCATTAAGCTCATTCGCGAGCGAACAGAAAATAGATTTATCAAAATCAGTTGCAGTCTCTGCCGAGGCCGAAACGTTGGCTAAAAGTGCGAAACATGTGAACGTTTACGCAATTATAGATCGCATCTATGGCATAAGTATAAGTGAAGGTACGTATGAGATAGAGGCCGAAATATTAATGAAATGGGAAAATACGGTAGATATTAAAAAATATAAAGACATATTTAAAGAGGCGACTTATTCAGGAAAACATGCGCGTAAAATACTAGATAAAATATGGCATCCGGAATTTATTGTTAAGGCAGAACTCTCACCACGGCAGACGTTATTTACAACAATCCATTTAAATAATGATGGCAGTTTAGAGCTATTTGAGAAGTTTCAAACAAAACTTCCAATAAACACAGATATAAAAACTTATCCTTTTGGAACTTTAAAGCTCAATCTAGATATTGTTGCATTTACACATGATGCAAAAGAAATGACATTCGACCCTCAATCTTTTTCACTTGGACATGAAGAACAAGAAGAGCCCGTTATTGTTGGGAATTGGACCTTAGTCAAAGCGTATGCAGACAAAGGGGTCTCCCACAGGCTAGGCACCACGGATNAGACATACTCGCAAAACGGCTTTCATTTCATCATCAAGCACGATTTTCATGATAGCGTGCAAAAAATATTTTTCCCACTTGGAGGAATACTTTTCCTATCCTTATGCTTAAATTTATTCAGCTCGATGAGGTTTGAAGCTAATAATTATAAGCGTATAGGAGGGCAACTAACTTTGTTGCTCACCATTTTCGCTTTAAAGTTTACCCTAGGCGATCAAGTTCCACACACACATTACTTGAATCTTATTGATCTACTTTTNATCATTGGAACAGGAATTGTATTGCTNAACTTTGTNGTNAGNGTCGTGTTGGGCGATTTATATNTGCGNCGGGANAATCATGAGAGCCTGATTGCTATAGAGACANTAATTGATCGGTCTATNCCCGTGCTAACNTTGGTACTTATCGTGGCGGCGTTTTACTCAGTGTTTTAATCAATGCATATAGAGTCGATAAATGTACTTGGATATGAATTGCTAAATTACATGGCATGANACCGGACAAATAAATAAAGGAAAAAACGCNGGAAATGGAAAAACACTCTTCTAACTCTCCTCTCTTGGATTTTATAGAAACTCAGCACAAGTCCNTAATTGCCGATTCCTCTGGGGCACCTGCTGATTACATCCCAGAACTTTCCATTGTTAATCCAAATCAGTTTGGAATTGCTTTAACCACGGTGGACGGCATTACACATGCAGTGGGTGATTGTTCTGTGGAATTTACAATACAGTCAATTTCAAAGGCCTTTGTATATTGTCTTGCCATAGAGAGACTAGGCGCNGATTGCGTTTTTAAAAAAATTGGAGTCGAACCATCGGGCGAGGCGTTTAATTCAATTCGGCTTAAAGAGGACAATAGACCATTTAATCCAATGGTTAATTCGGGCGCCATCAGCTGCACAGGACTTGTTTGTGATGATGCAACAGACAATGCGTTCCCCGTTATTCTAGAATTTCTCTCTGATTTCGCAGGTCGACAGCTCACCGTGAATGAAGACGTCTTCCATTCNGANAAATCAACTGGTGATCGGAANAGGGCNATTGGGTGGCTATTAAAGAACAATAATCAATTCGAATATGATGTAGATAAAATTTTAGACGTTTATTTCCGACAATGTTCAATTCTTGTNACGGCAAAAGACCTTGCTGTTATGGCGGCTACNCTGGCGAAAAATGGGGTCAATCCATTAACAAATAAACGGATTGTCTTACCTGAAACGGCAGTCAAAGGCCTGTCTATAATGGTAAGCGCAGGAATGTATGACTATTCCGGCGAATGGACTTATCGCATAGGTCTGCCAGCAAAAAGCGGTGTTGGTGGTGGTATCGTCGCNGTTCTCCCNTCAGAATTTGGACTTGGCGTGTTCTCGCCACCGCTGGATGAACTTGGCAATAGCGTGCGAGGTATCCAGGTATGCCAAGAATTNTCGGCGCATTTTAAGTTACACCTNCTTCAAGGCGAGGATACCTCTGAAAACTGTATCAGAAATGTATATGACTTAAGTCAAATACGGTCCGTCCATACGCGAAAACCAGCCGACGCAGATATATTGGACGAGCACGGCTTTAAATGNAGCGTTATCGAACTCGGTGGGAGTNTTACACTGATTCATAGTGACGCNATTACACGAGCAATTACAAAGATCATCGATCAAGAATTTATTATAATTTCACTTCAGAAAGTGAATAAAATAAGTATTGGTGCAGTCAAAATATTAAAAGAGTTTTTTCAAAAATTTGAGGATAACGAAACAGAAATACTATTCTGCGGCGCCCAAAATGACGATATCGACCGTCGAGATGTGTTTGAAAGTTTCCAAGAATTTACAAATACGGGCACTCTGCATTACACCAATCTTGATCAGGCAATTGAGTGGGTCGAAGAACNGCTAATTGCTGGCTACGGCAAACATCAGGTTGAAGGTAGTAGGGGTGATGATTTAAGTGGCCAACCGCTCTTAACCAACATGTCACCCGCAGAACTGGACATAATAGAGCAGAAAGTNGACCTGCAAGANTTTGTTACAGGCACGAAGATCATTTCACTTGGGCAAGAGACCGATGGCGTATTCTTCCTTTTATCCGGCAAAGTGGAGATCGCTCTTGGTAATGGCGAATATCTCGCATCTGTAGGCGCNGGAACATGCTTTGGAGAGTTAGCCTTAATTTCCCCTAATGAGAAACGCCAAGCCAATGTAATCGCGTCCTCAGATTGCCATTGCGCGTGGTTATCTGATGACAGCCTGAATAAAATTTTCAGTCAGCAATCAGAGATAAGGTCCAAAATGTTACACAACTTATCTTCAATCCTGGTTGAGAGGCTAAACAAGAGTAATGCAAGAGTTGCGCTAAATACGTAACTCAAACCTCGCTCGGNACGACCNTGTCAAACTACCTATCCGCCGTATTGTCGACTATCACTGTGCGCTAAACGGCCCTAACATTGAATAGAAAGGGGACAGATAGGCTGTAGCGAGTAATCTGCACAGCTTAGATTATACAATATTTCGTGGATTTCTTCGAAGGTAGGAACTTCGCGCTTTTGACATCACTCGTTCGCGGACTGAACTAACGTCGCTATTCTCGAGGCAAGCAATATTTANGAGTTTTTTGAACTCAAGCCGGTTTTTTTCTCTATAATTTCTTCTTTGCTATTAGTAACTCTTGCGAGGGCATGCCTCAACGAGGCAACCACTTGTTCCTTACGTGACTGGTTTAGGTCGACCGTTAAACTAAAGCCTTCATAATCTTCTTTTAATATATTTTTCTTTATCTCGAAATCCTTCTGGCTTCCTATAACAAAATAGGTTTGTACTTTATGTGCGATCCCTTTTACGTTTATTTCGTCTCCTTTTTCACAGATAATATTTTCTTTGATCAAAGAAAATGTCTCATGAGAAATGAGTATTTGCTCCGCTGTTGCACTCGACTCAAGGCGACTGGCCANGTTGACCTGTCCTCCAATAATCGTGTAGTCCAACCNGTCTTCTGAACCAAAATTACCGACATTACAAAATCCCGTATTTATACCTATCCGTATTCTTAGGGGTGATGATATTCCGTTATCTTCCCACTTTTTGCGAAGGTGTTCCATACGTTCGCGCATCTCTAATGCCATCAAAACACATGCAGTGGCATCTTCTTTCTCGCCCTTAGTGTCGGGATCGCCAAAAAATATCAGTATGGCGTCCCCGACAAACTTATCTATTGTCCCTCCATACTTTAATGCAATNTTAGACATCTCATTAAGATAATTATTTATTAAATAGCTTANAACCTCCGGCTCAAGTCTATCGGTNAGNTCGGTAAATCCCTGNATGTCAGAAAAAAATACAGTCAATTTTTTCCGNTANGCTTCNATTTTCACGTTTTTTTNCCCAGAAAATATTGATTCATANACCTGGGGGGAAAGATACTTNGAGAGCTGGNCTGCTAATTGTTCAATCTTTTCCTGTGCTTTGACGCGTTGTGTAATATCAACAATCGTCCATAAAACCTCCTGTTCTCCCGCTACCGGATCGCCAGCTATTCGAAACCAAATTTCATCGCCATTCTTTCTCTTAAATGGCCATTCTAAATTTACAGTTTTGTTTTTTCGTACCAGTTTAAAAGCGCGCTCTCCAAAATCCTTATAGGTTTCGTGGGAAATATGTATCATCTCGGCGCTATTCCCAATGAGTTCGTCTTTGGTATAGCCTAATATCTGGCAAAATGTTGGATTGACCTCAATTAATTTACGGTTCTTGTCAACAATCATGATTCCAACCCCAGTGTTGTAAAAAACTTGCTGAAATCGTGAAGAATTGTTGATCTTGTTGACCATGGGAACCCCTAAATCAGCCGCATTGCGCTTATCTCGTGTTCTAGATGTCTGATTGTTCAGGATCATACCGTAATTTCAATAATTACCGTGGTATAATTAAACAATGAGAGCTATCCCAGTCACGGCAATAAAAAAATACGGACAAAGGGTTTACTTTTCAAACTCAACACACCGCGTAAGTCCCTGGGTTAAAAGATCGCAAACAAGGCGTTCTCCCAGTTGAAGAAACAGCAACCAGCCGAGATTGATTCTGTCGCGAGGGAAATGACCTTAACCTTGTTCGTTCTGCTAAAGGACAAGTTATTTAAGCCCGGCTGTGAGTATATACGGTGAAACTGGTACGTTTGGGGAAGCTACTTATTTCAGTGCTTTCAGGTCCCACCATATTGATGGATATCTGAGCACGCCTCTTTTATATCAAGAAAAAAGGCTCATATAAAAATACCCATCCCTGGGTAATCTCGTATCGACACGAATTGAGGACTTTTATGGACATTTTACGCTGAAAACATTCTTTTGTTTGTTCTCTCATGTGTAACTCATTACGTTCAAGGAGTAAGTCAGTCGAGCTCTTGGCCGGAGGATAGGTTATTGGCAAAGTTATTAGTTCATATACACAGTCATCCTGAGCTTAAAAATAACGTTACGATGGGATTATTAGTGGCAGTGACAGGTCTTAACGATGGACATGACGTAGAATTATTCCTCGCGGCAGATGGGGTCCATTTGCTTAACTGTAAGAAAGAGGGTGAAATTGTTGGACAAGGGACAGGAGATGTAAAAGTCCATCTCGACGTTTTGAAGGAGAGAAATGTAAGATTTTTTGTCTCCGGTATGTCCTCAAAAGCTCGAGGATATGATGAAAGTCTTCTTGACGGTTACAATGCAGAGTTCGCGATGCCAGATACTTTGATCAAACGCTCATTAGAAGCAGACAGCGTTCTTTGCTATTGACGACCCAAGAGACGGCGCTCCGCGAAAAAATCCAATCAGGTTATTATCTAATTGACCGTTTAGGAAGTGGTTGGCAGCCAAAACAGTTTCTTGACTTGCGTTCTGATAAAACGAGAGTACTTATTATGTAGAGAGTGATGAGATTAAGGTAGCTCTCTGATGCGCCGATTTGATTACAGCTTGCGGGCGCAAAATAAATGCAGCTAAAGCGTTGGGACCGTCCCAGCTGCAGCTGCGGGCGGTTTTTGTTTGGGATGATCCACCTCACGGATTGGGGATTTGAACTTCAGCTTGTGCCCCCGGACATGGCGTCCAAAGCACTAAAGAGAGGACTAAACGATGGTATTACGACGTCTAATTCCGATTTGCTGCATAACCTTCACGATGCTCCTTTCCGTGACAATCTACCCTGCACATGCATTTCCATTCGGTCGAATTGCCCAGGAAATCATGAGCTTGTATGCACTTAATCCCTCAAAAAATGCCCAGACAAGGCATAAGCCCTCAAAGCAACCCGAGGTAAACCTTCCACCAGGAACCCTAGGCAGGGCAATCATTCACACGGGTCGTAATTTCAGATGTGACAGGGAGAGACCTCGCTCTGAAATCAAGCCATCGTTTGAGGACAAGTGTCGATTTGGGGCATCCAAAGCACCGGAATAAGATTTAAACAGAATAGATTGAACGAAGTATCGGAGATCAACTTTAGTAGGGCTGATCCACCACACGGATCGGGGAGATTTAATCTGAATTGCGCTCCCTGCATTTTGCTAAAGCCGCTAAAGAGGAGAACGATAATGTCTAAAACTGGTTCAAATAAAATTAGGGAACTGCTCCTGCGCTGCAGGGATCTTCTCGGTGCTGAAACACTTAAAAGTGTTGCTAATTCACCGCCACGACGGTCGAGTTTTTCGACGGCACTGTCGGCATCCATTAAGCACAATGACGGTGATCCATTTAAAGTCACGGATAGTCAGATCAAGG
>NZPK01000149.1 GCA_002693325.1 Gemmatimonadota bacterium
TCAAAAAATCAATACTGCAACAACATCCGCTCCTGGTCCCTGTTAGAAAATGGCCCGGACAATCTCTGTTTATATTTTGATTCAGTCAATACAAACCAGAGCGCACAATCTGAAACTTGGCTGCGCATTCCTTACGATTCGCCCCGGCCACGTATTGAAATAACTATGAAATTTACCACATTAGATTTTTGGAACGATACAAATATCGAATTTTCAGACATCTTTCCCTATCCGTCTCGAATTCCCGAAACATGGTTTCATGACGCAGTGCTATTCGTCGAACCTAACGGTTCATTTATTAAATACAACTACAGACCTGACTTGAGTGGTGGAGACACCAGCGGATCCCCCGACAAGTTATTCTATGCTTTATACGGTTCAAATAGGGGAAATATTCTTACATATATCGAGAATCCACTACCAAAACAATCAATGCATTATTCGGTCTGTGGTAATTACATTGATATCCATGTTAATTTTCAGCCGGAAAATACGCCCGTTCCCGCTAATACGACATTCGAAGTCAATTACGTCTGTGAAGTATTTGGAGATAGCAAAACATCTATCGATGAATTAAAAGTCATCGGTCAAAAATCAGTGGCATCAGGAAAACTTCTTATAGATTAAAAAAAACACACATTCCGCGTAGATTTTAAATCAAAAGATGTGTTATAGACCATCTGAGACAGCTATTGCCTTATATAATAATAAATTTCTCCATCTTTTTCATTTGAAAAACATCATTTTGAGTCGAAATGATCTTGTCAAGAGTGGCGATGATTTATTCGATCTGTTAAATTAGTAAGTGTAAAAGATGGGTAATTGCGACAAGCCATATTTTTTAGAATCCAATGGATCTTGGAAGATTCATATACAGTTGAGTTAACTTTCGAGACAAGTTCACTTACCGTCCCCAGTTTTCGATAAAAGGCATTCTAAATGCAGTCGTTGAAAAACGAGTTTATTGCTCAAAATTTGTCAGAAAACTATAACCAATTGACTTCTACTGAACATCCTATTCGAGACGAATGCGGGGTTTTTGGTATTATGGATCATCCTGATGCTGCGACTCTAACTGCACTTGGATTGCAAGCACTTCAGCATAGAGGCCAAGAGGCAGCTGGTATAGTCACCGTCGATGGCGACCGATTTTTTGCTGAAAGGCGCATGGGACTAGTAAGAGATAATTTCACCAAAAATTCTGTGATAAATAGACTTTGTGGAAATATCGCTGTGGGGCATGTTAGATATTCTACTACAGGTGAAACCGCGATGCGAAATGTTCAACCATTATTTGCGGATATGAATTTTGGGGGACTATCGCTAGCACACAATGGGAATCTAACTAATGCTTTAGCAATAAGACGTGAACTAGAAAAAACCGGAGCCATATTTCAATCTACGACTGATACAGAGACCATACTACATTTAATTGCCCAGTCTACCAAAGTGGGTATAGTTGACAAGTTTATTGATGCGCTCTTTCAAGTTAATGGTGCTTATGCCTTAATAGGCTCATTAAAGGAACAGTTGATCGGCGTTAGAGATCCTCTGGGTATTCGACCACTTGTTTTGGGCCGTTTAGGCGAAAGTCATGTACTAGCTTCAGAGACATGTGCCTTAGATATAATCGGAGCGGAGTTTATTCGAGAGATAGAAAATGGAGAATTAGTTAGTATCACCAAAAACGGTATTGAGAGCTTTAAACCATTCCCACTAGTGAGTGAAAGGCCCTGCATTTTTGAATATATTTATTTTGCCCGGCCTGACAGCCTAGTTGGAGGAAAAAGTGTCTACGAATGCAGAAAAAATTTTGGTAGAGAATTAGCGAAAGAAAGTCATGTTGAAGCAGATATGGTCATCCCCGTCCCCGATTCAGGAGTACCTGCTGCAATAGGGTATGCAGAAGCTTCTCGGACGCCTTACGAATTAGGTATAATCCGCAACCATTACGTAGGACGAACATTTATACAACCTCAACAATCGATAAGATCATTTGGCGTAAAATTAAAACATAATGCAAATGCAAGTTTAATCGCTGGGAAAAGAATAATTCTCTTAGACGACTCGATCGTACGAGGTACTACGTCGGTAAAAATTGTTCGCATGATGCGTGAAGCCGGTGCGAAAGAAGTCCATTTTAGAGTAGCTTCGCCCCCAATCACTCATCCCGACTTTTACGGCATTGACACTCCAAATCAAGATCAGTTATTGGCATCTAACAATACTTGCGAAGAAATGCGGAAACATCTTGAAGCAGATAGCCTTTCTTTTCTATCCATCTCAGGTTTGTATCAAGCCCTTGGGCACCCCAACGGAAGAAACGAAACAACGCCTCAATTTACCGACCACTGTTTTACCGGTGATTATCCAACAACCCTACAAGACCGAGATGGCAACCAGGTTGAATTTCAGTTGTCCTTCCTGTCAACTCAGACAACCACCGAAACCTGATATGAGTTTAAAATGAACCCCGAAAAAACTGTCATTCAGACGATTTTCGAGGTTCATTTTTCTTCTACTATACTGGTTTTTGGAAATAATTTAAAGAGCTACACTCTTTCCTGCAGAGCGTAAATCATTACAAGCCTGAACAACCCGCGATGCCATACTAGCACGCCCCTTTTTCAGCCAAGCTCTCGGATCGTACATTTTCTTATTTCCAACTTCGCCATCAATTTTCAGTACGCCTTCATAATTAGTTAGCATATGATTTGCTACGGGTCGCGAAAAAGCATACTGCGTATCGGTATCAACATTCATTTTAATCACGCCGTACGCAAGCGTTTCCTGAATTTCTTCCTGACTAGAACCAGATCCACCATGAAAAACCAACCAAAACCGCGCTTCTGTTCCATGCTTGGCAACAACAGCTTCCTGCCCATTTTTTAAAATAGAGGGAGTCAAAACTACGTTACCAGGCTTATATACACCGTGAACATTTCCAAATGTAGCCGCGAGCATAAATCTTGCATCTTTTATAGGGCTTAGCGCCTCATATACAGCCAGCATGTCCTCGGGTGTTGTGTAAAGCTTTTCCTTGTCAATGCCCTCACGATTAAGCCCGTCTTCCTCTCCACCTACAATTCCTGTTTCAACTTCTAAAATAATTCCGTTATCACGGCACATTTCCAGCAAAGGTACAGCAGTGGCCAAATTCTCATCTAATGGAAGATCGCTTCCATCGTACATATGACTCGAAAATAGATTTGAATGACCGGCAGTCCTACGTCTTTCGGTCTCTTTTATTAGTGGTTTTAAGAACGTTTCAACCTTCTCAGTAGTGCAATGGTCGGTATGAAGAGCAATATTTACATCATAGCGATTTGCTACTCGCTGTATATGCTCAGCTAATGAAATAGCACCTAATACTGCATCCTTTAAATTTCCGGACGCATGTTCTCCACCACCGGTAGACACCTGCACAATTCCATCACTACCCGCCTCTACAAAACCTTCTATTGCAGCATTTGCAGTATCGACATTTGATACATTGATCGCAGGATAAGCATAATTCCCGCTTTGAGCATTATCTAACATTCTACAATATTTCTCAAAATCTACCGTTGGCATCTTAATCCTCTCATTACACTCTGAAAACTAACTTAAANTACGTAATTAAAACTACAGTNGAATAAACCACCTTACCCGCTACGAAATCTAGCNAATANTACNTANACAATCTAAAAACTCCTTCGCTCAAAAGACGAAGGCTTCATCAATCAAAACATTCCCAATGGACCATCGCCACAAAAAAGGCTATACCTTCGTGAAGTTGCTAAATAGCTGNATCTCCGGTTTCTCCTGTTCTGATACGAATCACTTCTTCCACAGGGATTACGAAAATTTTTCCGTCTCCAATTTTACCTGTAATCGAAGCGTCACGAATAGCACCAACTGCTGCATCAACAACATCGTCAGCAATCACAACTTCGACGGATACCTTCGGAGTAAAATCAACCACATATTCGGCACCGCGATAGACTTCTTTATGGCCTTTTTGACGACCATATCCCTTGACTTCACTAACAGTCATACCCATAACTCCCAGTTTACTAAGAGAATCTTTAACCTGATCTAGGGCACTAGGCCTTACAACACACTTTAGCATTTTCATNTGCGTTTCCCTCCTAAGGATTTAAAAGAAACAGTTCTGAAAAAAGGCGTATAAATGTTTAGCAGAAACTATAATATAATCATATTTTAATCTATTGAATGTTTTTTTACACTTTTTCAAAAAAATATCGAAATTGATCATATTTCAAAATAATAATCTCTATACCAATTCTATCATCTGAGTAAGAAAATAAGGTAAAATGAAAGCAGTAGTTGTTGGTCCATTCGACATGAAAAGAGCATCTGAAGCAGTACCTAGATTAAACTTAATTCAAGTGCATAACGAAACCGACCTTTTTGAAAAGTCACATGATACCGATATAATACTTCAAATGAATCTTGGCTGGATTCGCAATGGTTTTCCTGCATTATTAAAAGCTTCGCCAAAATTAAAGTGGTTCCATTGTTCAAGTGCCGGCGTAGATCCTTTGATATGCCAAGAGCTTATAGATTCAGGAGTCTCACTAACATGCGCAAAGGGTCTAACCATCGGACCTCTCTTAGCTGAACATGCATTTGCATTGATGCTCTCCCTTACCCGAGGNCTTGTTGAACCGATTTCAACAAAACATTGGAACTCTCAATCGATTTCGGCACAGGGAGCTTATGAACTGGGTGGAAAAACAATTGGGCTAGTAGGTTTTGGTGGAACAGGCAAAGAATTAGCAATTCGTGCCCAGTCATTTGGTATGACAGTAATTGCGATCCGTCGCTCTCCAGATTTAAAAAGTAATTTCACGGAATGGGGTCCAGATCGTTTATTTGATATGCTTGAAGTTGCAGATTTTGTCGTTATTTCTGTGCCTGANACGCCAGAGACTAGACACATGTTCAATTCTGAAGCCTTTCTTAAGATGAAAGATACCGCAATTTTAATAAATGTTGGTCGTGGAAAAACAGTCGAGACAAATGCTCTGTTGAAGGCCCTAAGTGAAAAACAAATCTTTGGAGCAGGCCTCGATGTAATTGATCCAGAGCCATTACCAGAAAGTCACCCNATGTGGGAGATGGACAACGTTGTCATAACACCCCACATAGCTGGGAATTCACGTGAACGTGCTCAACGAAATGAAACTGTTGTCATAGAAAATTTGAAAAGGTTTTACAACGGCTTACCATTGCAAAACACTGTCGACGTAAATCTTGGCTATTAGCCCCAACGATATACTCTTTGGGCATTACGGAAAAAATAATCATCACAAGCTTCTTGTCCTTTTCTACTAAAAAACCTACGTACGATACCCATGGCAGCCTTAAAACTTCCAGCACGCTCACAAACCGGCCAGTTGCTTCCATAAATAACCCGATGCTGCCCGAATGCCGACCACATCTCTTCAAGCGCTAATACATACCAGGAATCATCCTCTGGCGCTGGTTGTTTCGTACTTTGTTCCATCACTGCGGAAACCTTCAAATAGACATTTTCATAACTCGATAACTCTCTAATTCCTTGAGTCCAAGCAGCATCAGGAGCTTCGCCATTTATTGGACCATGACCAGTATGATTTACAACAATGCGAAGATTTGGAATCTCACGTGCAAGGGCTGCAACCTCTAAAAATTGTGGAGAATTGACTAAGACGTCTAAAGACAAGTCACACTCAGATAAAAATCGCATGTCATCTATAAATGAACCCGATTCAATCCGATCAAAATACCCACCACCACACCTAATACCACAAAAACGCGGCTGNTCGGAAAAGCGTTTCAAATCCTCTTTNAATTCANGACGCAAGGGATCTACGTGTCCTACTAAACCNACTATAAATGGATCATCTTTTGCTAAATCCAAAATCCATTGATTGTCATCCAACCAAGCGCTTGCTTCTACAACTACAGTCCCCGTAACCCCTTCTGGCTCTGCAATCTGCCGATAGTGTTCAGGAAGAACTGTTCGATAGAGTAGTTCATTTTCCGGACCAGGCCAAGGAACACCTTGGGGTCTTGAGGGATCATAAAAATGAGTATGAGTATCTATTATCACGTCAATGCTCCTATTCGTTTAAAATCTTAAGTTTTTGTTCCAAAACATCGCCGAACAGATCTATATCNTCTAAAGTTGTATCAAATGACGTCATTAATCTAATTTCCCCCAGATCAATATTCCAGTCATAAAAAAAACAAGCTTNTTTAAGTTCAGAAATTACTTGTACAGGAACACGAACAAATACCGCGTTGGCCTCTGTTTTTTGAGTTATACGAATTCCTGGAATAGATTTGATACGATTTGCTAAAACCTTGGCCATAGAATTAGCATGCTCGGCATTTCGTTGCCATAAGTTTCCCTCGAGAAGCGCACAAAATTGAGCAGAAATAAAACGCATTTTAGATGCTAATTGCATATTTTGCTTGCGNTAAAATTTATAATCAGGTGCTGCTTCAGATGAAAGAAAAATTACAGCCTCGCCGAAAAGTAAGCCGTTCTTNGTCCCTCCAAACGAGATAACATCCACACCAACATCTTTACTGATACTTTTAAAATCGGCATCTAAACATACGGCTGCATTTGAGAACCGAGCTCCGTCCACGTGAAGATAAAGGTTATTCTCATGTGCGACTTCAGACAAAGCAGANAGCTCTTGCTGAGTATAGACCGTACCCATTTCTGTAGACTGAGTGATTGAGATCACCCGAGGACGAACTTGATGCTCTCCTCTCTGGGAAGGGAAAAAAGATAGTATTTGATCCGGGTAGATTTTACCATTAACTGTCGGAAGAGTGAGAAGTTTTAATCCACCAAGTCGTTCAGGAGCACCGCACTCGTCGATATTCAAATGCGAGGTTTCTGCGCATATAACAGCGTCATATGGCGAAGTAATTGCTGCAAGAGCCGTAACGTTAGCTCCCGTACCGTTAAAAACGAAATAACTTACTGCTTCATTTCCAAAATGGCGACGTATTAATGCCTCTGCTCGCTCCGTAAAAGGATCATCGCCATACGAATGCGCATGCCCTACATTAGCTGCGATAACAGCTTGCAATATCTCCGGATGTACACCAGCGTGATTATCGCTACCAAACCCGTTTCTTAAGGCAGGTATTATTTGGTCAATTTCCATAGACACGTTTCAATCTAAATTGCAATTAGTGAGCTTCTAACCAATTGCTTCCCATACCCATTTCAACGGCTATAGGAACTGTCATAGGCAAAGCCTCGCACATCTCTCGCTCGACCAAAACTTTGACTTCGTCGACTTCATCTTTGTGCAAATCAAAAACAAGTTCATCATGAACCTGAAGCAACATTTTACTTCGCATTGGTAAAAGTTTGCAATGAATCCCAGTCATTGCCAGCTTAATCATATCCGCCGCCGATCCCTGGATTCGCGAGTTAATTGCATTTCTCTCAGCAGCTTTTCGGGACGTGGCATTACGTGAATTTATGTCACGCAAAGGACGCCGTCTACCAGTTACTGTCTCCACATAGCCCTTTGAACGTGCAAATTCAATCGTTTCTTGCATATATGTTTCAATGCCAGGGTATTGAGCAAAATATTGCGTGATGATTTCCCGAGCATCGAATCGGTTTAGGTTTAATCTTTCGGCTAATCCGAATGCAGAGATTCCATAGATTATTCCAAAATTCACAGTTTTAGCTTGACGTCGCATATCAACTGTAACATCAATTTCGTCTACATCATAGATCTTCTGGGCTGTAGCAGAATGAATATCTCCACCCGAGATAAATGTATCTA
>NZPK01000150.1 GCA_002693325.1 Gemmatimonadota bacterium
AAGAAAAGTGGAATACGGTTCCAAAGGTTTTACGAGGAAAAGTTGATACTTCAATTGTTGTAGGTGAGGATTGGAGTAACTGGAGTAATACCTATAAACGATCCGGTGAAGAATTCAAATCGGACAGTCCACGTCGTTTTGTCCAGATGGAACTGATTCTGTCGACAGAGGATTACAATGTCGCTCCATTAGTGCGTTCTTTATCGGTAGAGTATGTAAATGCTTTAGTCAACGGTGCCCGTGGATCTATTTTTCCTAAGACTGCTAAACCGAATGTAGATACAAACTTCACGTACGAACTAATTCCAGATATAAAGCCTGATAATATCGGCTTTGACATCATGCGCTTAATCATACCCGATCTTTTGCAGGTGGAAAATGTTGAGGTTCGTTACAACAATGAGGTGGTTCCATTTAAGAAATATGAGATAGTTGCTGATTCGGTATTAATTTCTATGCCTGAGAGTGTGGTAGCAGATTCAGTGCAAGTCAACTTTAGGACAAAACTAGTTAGAAATGCGGCTGTCATTAAGCTTGATCTTGGTTCTTCTGATTCTCCTGGTTTGTGGCAGAATGTTGAACCGGCCGAACGTCGCTCCGACGTTGTTTTACTACCGGACTTAGTCACAACTAATCGCATATTTGATCAGATCGAAATTAGCAACCGGATGCTATCTCCAAACCGAGATGAAATTAACGACAGTTTAGATCTTAATTTTACCTTGTTAAGTGTAGATGTTGCTGAACCTGTCGTAGAAATTTGTGATCTTTCGGGTAGAGTTATTGCAAATTTGGCTAATTGGGGGCATGGAAGTTATCACTCTTATAGTTGGAATGGAGAGGGTCATCGGGGTAATATAGTTTCTCCCGGAATATATTTTCTGAAATTGTATGCTAATTTAGATGAGGGAGATTATACCCGATATTATACTATTTCTGTCGTGTATTGATCAGCCAAAAATGTAAAGTATTGCGGTTTTCAAACTGAGCCTTATTGATTTTGGTAGCATTGATAATTTTCCAGAAAAGGAAGTTGAATTAAAATAACTGTTTAGTAGTTTAGATCTCAAATTTTATGTAGAATTTTGGAGTTTCCCTCAATGCAGACCCAAATATTTTTAAGTTTACTTTTACTTAATGTCGCAGGCTTTGCTGAAACGCTAACCTTTGATAGTCCGGAAGGATGGAGTAGTTGGGCGGTGCCTAAGGATGTTGTTTGGTTTAGCGATGAAGGTGAACTCAAACTTAAACGGTATCGTAAAAATATTAATGCAGTTTCTAATGCTCAAACTTTTATCCAGCCTACACAAACTCGAGGCGAAGTCGCTGGTGGGATATGGCAAGTGGGTTCCGGTTCGCAAACTGCTGAAAACTTGATCGATGGGGATTTATCTACGACATGGAGGCCTAATCAGGAAGATACACTTGTAGATTGGGTTGTTACAGTTGATCTGGGACGTCCTGTACTGGCTGAGCGAATCCGACTACATTTTGTTGATGAAAAAAGCATTAGTCCATTCTCTCAATTCAGTGTTTTCACATCAACAGGTGCACGTATTGAATCAACCGGAGACTTATTTAAATTTTCTCAGGTTTATACGACAAGTAAACCTAATAAAGAAACTTTCATTGATATACAGTTGGAGGGTCAGCAAGATACTGCAAGAGTTATTGATGAAAACTTATCTATTGACTGGAGTGAATTTCGCGATTTTCGAACGGTTCGTTTTATACGATTTCGCGTAGATAAAAAATCTGAAAATACTGGGTTAGCAGAGATTGAGGTTATAGCAGCTGGAGATAATATTAGTTTAGGTGTTGTGGAAAGGGGAGGGAAATTTGGGAATGGATTACTGGCTCGTGAACCACAAAATATGTTTGACGGAATAATGGATACCTATGGAAACATCTTCACGGTCAAAAGTAAGGGAGGATGGCGTGAGAGTGGGGTTTGGTGGGAAGTAGATTTAGGAGCTCTTTTTTGGCTTGACGAACTATTCATTTATTGGCAAGACCGTGGAGAAGGATTGTCTAGTTTCCTCTTTGAAGGTCTTCAAGCTGGTCGAGGTTATGAGCTGCTTTTTTCAGAGGGTCAGCGTACTCTTTCTGGTGATATTGATTATACTCCATTGATATATGAGCCGGCACCCAATGACTCAAAAAGCGCACAACTTCGTCATCACCGATACAGTTTCGCGCCTCGTAAGGTAAGGTATCTCTTTTGGCATTCTCTGTTTGATGAGGGTTGGTTTTCACATCCTATGGAACTGATGCTTTTCTCCCCAGGATTTCCTGCTCAAGTAAATATCACCTCAAATTTTATAGATTTAGGCGCGTATGTTGGGGATCGTCGTCCCAAGGCGGTTGAGTCAATTCATTGGCAAGCAGATTTACCGTTAGATACTAAATTGCAATTACGATCACGATCTGGGAATACCTTGCAGGACGTTTATACTTTCTATGACAGAAAAGGGGAGGTTGTAACAGAGACGCGGTGGTCTTCTATACCGAAAGTCCTTCGTGGACCTGTTGATACAACTACCGTAGTTGGATCCGATTGGGGCGAATGGAGTAATTATTACCAGTATTCGGGTGAACCTTTTAAATCTGAAACACCTCGTCGATATGTCCAATTAGAATTGATTATGTCGTCGGACGATTACAATGTAGCGCCATCTTTGAAATCTTTATCCATTGATTTTAGAGCCGCCTTAGTACAAGTAGCGCGAGGTAGAATAAATCCCTCTGTTGTGGATATAAATAGAGATATTCCCTTTGTTTATACGTTGTATCCATTCGCAGACGCTCAAGATACCGGATTCGATCGTCTGCGATTAAAAACACCTAATCGTATTACTTCCGAAATAGAATTGTTTATTGGAGGAAAATTGGTAGTACCTCATTCTATCGAAAATGTTAGTGATTCGGTTTTGGTAATTGATTTACCGGAGACGGTTTTTAGTGATTCCATATCATTAGCTTTTGAAACTCGAGTATTTAGTAATGCTACGGTTATCGGTATGGATTTAGGAAAACGTTCGGACCCCTTATTGTGGCAGTCTGTCGAACCCGCTGAACGTAGGTCTAATGTTGTTTATTTACCTGCATTGTTCGAAAAAGAGGGCATAGTAACAGATGTAATGTTCGATTCGGTTTTCTCGCCAAATCAGGATGGGATTAACGATGTTTTTAATTTGGAGTTTGTTATAATAAAAGTGCAGGAACCTACACCTACTATTTCAATTTTTGATATTTCTGGTAGATATGTTGCCAAATTGAGTGGGAAAAATCGAGGTGGAAAAACACTCGTTAGTTGGGATGGGATTGAAGAGTCAGGAGCCACGGCTGATCCTGGATTGTATCTCTATAAAATAAATCCGGAAGCTGATACCAATAAAGATAGTTTTGTGGGTAGTTTTGCACTTGTTTATTGATCAAGACAATAAGGAATTAGGCTTGTTACGATGGTTATTGCGTAAACAATGAATTTTTCTGTGCATAAAAATCAGAAATGGATCATTTCTCCTTCTGCAGACATAATTTTTTTTATTGGTACTCCCCTTTTTTGTNTAGTGCCTTTGATGGCTTTACGNCAAGTTCTTGACGCCCAGACAATCCTNTTTTTTATCATGTCGTTTTTTGCTATGGGACATCATNTCCCGGGATTTATGAGGGCTTATGGTGATCCAGACTTGTTTGGCACGTTTAAAGANAAATTTCTCGCTGCTCCGCTAATAGTANTAGGTGTTGTTGCGATATCCCAGTTTTATACCCTTCACGGTCTCTTTCTTATGGTATTACTTTGGGAGATATGGCACCTGTTTATGCAGCATTATGGTATAATGAGAATATACGATGGAAAGAATAAGATNTTTTCTAAATGGAATGCCAAGTGGGATTGGTTTTTAACTATATGTGCTTTTATTACTGTCGTAGTTTATAGTCCTGAATATTTTTATCGAATTTTGGATCACAATCAAAACGTCGGCTTACCATTTCTTTCCGTTACGACTGTCCATTCTATAAAGACAATTTTATTAGTTGTGACGGGAGCTGTTTTTTTGTGTTATGTGGTTAATATTTTTTATCGTCTTTTAACGAGACAGAAGCTTTCTTTTCCCAAAATCGTTGTAATGTTTACGACGTTATTTTTNATTTANTTTGGTTGGATACACATAGGTGACCTAACTATTGGTTATGCAGCATTTGCTGCATTTCACGACATTCAGTATTTCGCTATTGTCTGGGTTTACAATAATAATCTTGTAAAAAAACAAATTAAAACATCGCGTTTNNTGCGTGTTTTTTTTACGAGTCGGTCTGTTCCAGTTTTAGTTGGATACGTTTTAATAAGTTTTTTATATGGAACAATAAACTATAGTATTGAATTATTTGATAGAGCAACTTGGATAAAGAGCATTGAAATTTTGGTAATTAGTTCCACGCTACTACATTATTATTTCGATGGCTTTATTTGGAAGATGCGTGATAANCGAAACCAAGAAAATTTAGAAATAGAAACAGATATTGGATGGGATCGAATTGGAAAAAGAATACAAGTCACTAGTGTTTTTGAAAATTTTGGTAGTTATTTTAAGGAAACAGGAAGGCTGTTGATTTACTTTGCTGTTNCAATAANATTACTTTNCTTTTTTCAATTTTACAAACGTTCGGATGANTTGGCTGCGCGTGAAAGCTTTGTTCAGATTTTTTCAGAATTTCCTGGTGTTCATAATGATCAAGGAGTTTTGTATTCCCGTTTAGGAGATTGGGCCCGTGCGAGTGAGGCGTATTCTCGGGCGTTACAATTAGATCCTAAAAGTCACGAAGCCCTAAAAAACATGGGCGTNGTTCGAGCTCGGCAAGGTGAATTAGAATTAGCGCATAATTATTACAAAAAAGCACTTGAAGTTAAGCCTGATTTCGTCGAAGCTTTAAATGCTCAAGGTTTAATTTATCTGCAAAAAGAGGAATTTGAAATTGCTCAAGATAAGTTTTTAAAAGCTGTAGCTGAATTTGAATACGCTCCTGCATACAATAACTTAGGAACTGCTTTCTTGCGTGAAGATCAATATGACGAAGCTATTGCAGCGTATTTAAGTGCCGTCGAAATAGATGGATCCAAAGCTTCTCATCACTATAATCTTGGCCTTGCTTATCAACGGAGTGGTCAAAACAAGCCTGCTATTCGCTCTTTTAAAAATGCGCTCAATATTGCACCGACACATATTAGAGCGTATCTAAGTTTAGCCCTTTCCTATCAACGTTTAAATCAAGTTCCCAATGCTCGTAAAGCTCTTGAAGAAGCGTTGCGATACGATCCAGATCACCATATTGCTCTCAAGTTCTTGAATAGCCTATAAATGTTTTAGTACAGAAAGAATTACAAAATTGAAGGGCATTCAAAAAAAAATGTGGACCTTGATCTTGTATGTTTTTTACGTGGTAACATTGGTCAGTTGTAACGGTGCACCTTCATCACAAAGCGCCGCGATGGTTGCTCGACTTCAGGATATAGCCAAATCAACTGATCCATTAAAAAATACATACCTAAGCGGTAGAAGAGTTACTGCTTTACAACAGGAACCCGAACCGACTGATCCTGTTAAACAAATTATCTTTCGAATTCAGTTGGCAAAGGAATATCTTCAAGCTGGCAATAATGAAGAAGCAATACGTCTTTTTGAAGAAGCTATTATTCGTGCTCCAAGTTATGGGGTACAAACTAGACCAACACTTAAAGAGTATTTAGCTCTTTCGTATCTCAGGTTGGGGGAACAACAGAATTGTGTAGAGAAACATAATAGCCAATCTTGTTTATTTCCTATAAATGGTCAAGGTGTACATGTTATTCGTGATGGGTCTAAGAATGCTGTTGATTTGTACAAAGAATTATTTAATGATTCGCCCGATAACCTGTCCTTTCGATGGCTGTTAAATATAGCCTGTATGGTCTCAGGTCAGTACCCTGATGGCGTCCCAGAAGACGCATTAATTCCTGAAAGCCTTTTTTTAAATGATGAGACGTTCCCTCGATTCAAGTATCAGGCACAATTTCTTGGTGTTGATGAACTAGGGCTGGCTGGAGGGGTTGCCGTAGATGATTTTAATAATGACGGTCTTCTTGATATCATCACAACCTCCTGGGCATTGGATGGGCCCATTCGCTACTATCGCAACGTCGGTAAAGCTGGTTTTATCGAAGAGTCAAAGCTTGCTGGTCTTGAAGGTATTGTTGGAGGTTTAAATCTGCGTCACGTTGACTACAATAATGATGGTAATATGGACATTTTTATATTAAGGGGAGGTTGGTTTGGAGAGCAAGGTAGGCATCCAAATTCTTTACTAAAAAATTTAGGCGGAGGTAGATTTGTTGATGTGACGGAACAAGCAGGCCTTTTAAGTCTACATCCAACACAAACCGCTTGTTGGGCAGATTTTAACAATGATGGGTATCTAGATGTGTTTATTGGCAATGAATCAATAATAGCTCGACCCTCTTCTTTTGTGGGGGATCGTTCTGGTATAGCCTCTCAGCATGCTTGTGAACTTTTCATAAATCAGGGAGATGGTACTTTTGTTGATAAGGCTGTTGACTCTGGTGTTGGAATTAAGGCCTTTGTCAAAGGGGTCACCTGGGGAGACTATAACAATGACGGCCTTATGGATATATATGTTTCAATATTACGTGGAGCGAATATTTTATTTCAAAACCAAGGTTCTGATTCCTTGGGTATACCAAGATTTATCGACGTGGCTGAGAAAGCAGGTGTTACGGATCCGTATTATAGTTTCCCAACCTGGTTCTGGGATTATGATAATGATGGTCTTGAAGATATTTTTGTGGCAGGCTATTATGCTGATAGTGGCGATATCGCCGCTGAATTCCTATCTATTAAACATGATGCAGAAGCGCCTAGGTTGTTTCGCAACAAGGGAGATGGCACGTTTGAAGATATAGCTGTGCATATTGGTTTAGATCGAATTTTATATGCAATGGGATGCAACTACGGAGACTTAGATAATGATGGATTCCTAGATTTTTATGTAGGAACTGGCGATCCTGATTTTCGTTTGTTGATACCGAACCGAATGTTCAAGAATGTTTCTGGGGTTTTTAATGAAGTAACTACCTCAGGTGATTTTGGTCATCTTCAGAAAGGGCATGGTGTAGCATTTGCCGATTTTGATAATGATGGGGATCAGGATATTTACGCCGTTATGGGGGGGGCATATTCTGGAGATGTTGCTGCAAATGTGATGTTCGAAAACCCTGGAAATGAATTAAATTGGATAAAATTAAATCTTAGGGGAAAGCGAAGTAATCGCGCTGGCGTGGGTGCTCGGATAAAAATTGACTTAGGTGATCGATCGATTTATTCTCGGGTAAATATTGGAGCTAGTTTTGGGGGTAATCCTTATCGAAGTGAAATTGGTCTAGGGGCAGAGGATAGGATCAAAAGTTTGCAGATTCAATGGCCTTCAGGGATCCAACAAGAATTTTATAATGTTCCGACAAAAAAACTATATGTGATAGAAGAGGAAGGAGACCTACTGGTTGAACCACTAACTACATGGCTTAGATAGTGGGCCATTAGGTGTTTTACGAAGGATCATTGATTCTACTTGGGCGTCCATATAGTGTGTGCGAAGTACAACTAACAATTACAACATCGACAAAGGTGTTTTTGGGGACATTTTC
>NZPK01000002.1 GCA_002693325.1 Gemmatimonadota bacterium
ATGGAGAAAAAATGGACGTCGTAATACGGATGAATTGATTTTGTCCATTTTGCAAAAAACGCGAAATGAACTCAAAAAAATGAAACCCTAAACACCATTCCGAATTCATTTTTTTTAATTTAAGAAGTGGTCTGCGAAAGCCCTCTAATAACAATAATAAATAATAGGTGGAGTAATTCAATTGAGGGTTATGAGATACTATGCAGGCGTCTCAACTCTCGTGAAAATCACAGAGTTTTCCTACGCTTGAATCCTGTATTGTGTCCTGTATTTGGAAACAGGTGGATGCTGCGTAGTAGAGACTTTTTATACTCATATTTTTTATTTCAAATTATCTCCGAGTCAAACTCTAGAAAATGAGGCCTTTTATTCTCATGCTCACGTAAGAATTTGGTGAATTTGGTAAGCTTTTGAGTCTTAAAGCGTTCGAATTCGTCCCAGCGCTATAAGAATCACAATTCCTATATTTGGTTTATATCGTAACTAGGTAATATACTCTATCTGAAAACCATTGTTGGTAAGAGTATCAAGCTATGGGTATGCGCACGCACTATGAAATCCTTGAAGTTACATGTAGCGCAACGCAGGAGGAGATCCGTAGAGCTTTCAGGAAAAAGCTCCTGTGCTATCATCCTGACAAAACACTTTCATATGAAAATAATGAATTCTGCGAGATTCAAGCAGCTTGGAACGTGTTGAAGAATGTAGAACTTCGAAGATCATATAATGAGTCACTTCATCTGAAGGAGGCTGTCATTTACGAAGAAATACAGGTATCAGATATGGAATCCGTGCTAGTAGATGAATATAGTACAAGTCTCACATATAAGTGTAGATGTAGTGGAGAATTTCAACTTGAGAATCTTGAATCTGAATTATTGCAATCGGGTCAAGTGAAAAACATAGTGATTTCTTGCAACCACTGTAGTAGTTGTATACAGGTTTCATTATAATGCTTCAAACAAAATGTTTTACAGAAAATATTTAAGCTTTTCATAACCTAGCCATTTGAACCTCCTACTGCATAGCTTTACATACTCACTCAGTTCCATGCGTTCTGTTAACATGAACTTCTTCTAACATTTTTTTAAATTGGTGTGTATTATGTTCAGCTAACAGTATCAAAGCAGAAATTTCGTGAACTCCTAACAAATGATGAATATATGATCGAGAATAATTTTTGCAAGTGTTACAGGAACATGTTTTACAAATAGGAGTGAAATCTCTATGGTAGATTTTGCCCCATAAGTTAAGCTTTTTGTGATAGTCAAAAATTTTTTCCTTCGCATTCCCTAAGTTTCTACTTGATAATGTTATTCCTTGTCCAGATGCTGATAACAAATAGGGCCAATCTGTAAAGTACGTTTTGTCTTCAAAAATGTCAATTTGTCGACGTCTAAACAGCTCGAATTGGCTTAACGAGATCATTTGCGCCGATGGGCGAGCCTTCAAGAATGTTTCCATTGAAAAATCTTCATGTAATTCCAAAATAATATCAAACTTGTTTCCCGAAAAACGAAATATGATGAACTTTTGTAATGCTATTTTAAATGCACGGGCTCGGGAAACTTTGACATTCTGGACGGTACTTCGCTTTTGAACTGGACCTTGAATATATTCAATGCGTTTATCACTATGAACCATACCCTATGATAAAATGAATGATGCGCCGTCCTTTCAATTGCAAAGTCAATAACTATGTGACTGCTAGTAGTTGTATTACCCCAAATCCGAAATTGTTGAGTTAATTGTACCACTGGTACCGTACCACCATGGTACCTGGTACCACCTACGTAGGTATATAAAAATAATCCTCTAATTTAATACATATTAAGACATCATATTACCAGTTTTAAAAGACACAGTCACTAAAGTAGCTAAAGGTAGTAATATGTAATAAACAATCGCAGTAAATGTAGTTCCCTATGGTGATATCTTTCCTAGGCTTAATATTTTAAAACTAATATTTAGGGTATGTATTTTTTGTTTGTTTTTCTCAGCCAAACGCGTGTCATATTTTCACTCGTTGTCGCGAGGGTTTGCGCCCTTGGAAATGTTAGTTATTTCGATTCAACCAGTCATTTCTCGTTTCAACTTTAAATATAAACATCTAAATACTTCTCCACGACTTTCTTCTCGACAGTTATTAAGGGCTTGTAAGCCGTGCGCAAAGTTAAATCCGGTTGAAGGGCATGAGTTGCCGGAAAATCTATTCAACATAGTCAAATCATTTCAGCTCGTGAGATTCTAGCTTTCTATCTTTATTCTTCGTGTTGACACTTATTTCAAGGTAAAGGACCCAACTCAACGATATAAGCAGCTTCTATTTTACGCGCAGAAGTTGAAAGCTTTTACAAAGGAACAAAAAAATGATCAAAATAAAGTTCCAGGTTGCACCTCTCAGGTAAGTTGTACATAAGTATGGTGACCTGTATGAAATTAAACAATCAGGTTTGGATTCTTTCGGAGTTTAAAGAAGGAAAATTTTACTTTTTAGCTGATTCGGATTCGCAACTGACTAAGGGTCTAGCTGGGTTACTTGTTGAGGGGTTACAAGGTTCTGATTTGCAAGAGATCTTGAGCGTACCTCCCGAGTTTATTGAAGAACTTGGGTTGAAACAAACGCTTACACCTTCCAGGACGAATGGGTTTCTCAATATGCTTAAATTAATCAAGCAAAGGGTATCGGAGCAGAGCTCTGAAAATTTGAAAAACATATGAGTTTTAAAAGAAGTTGTTCAATATTCTCAAGTATACATGTTTTACTTTTAACTTGAAAACTCTGCATCAATCACATCATCAGCAGCAGTACTAGAATCCGAACTGGTGTTTTCTTCTGATCCTGCAGAGGGTTGTGGTGATCCCTGATACATTGCTTGCCCCATCTCCATGACTTCTTTTTGAAGGGCTTCTTGAGCTTCCTTCATCTGTGCAATATCCCCACCTTCAACAGCTGATTTCAACTCCGTAAGCTTTTGATTTACTTTCTCTTTGACATCCTCTGGCACTTTATCACCAAGTTCAGTGAGTTGTTTCTCAGTTTGATATGCCATAGAATCTGCATTGTTTCTGACATCAACATCTTCGCGCTTTTTCTTATCCTCCTCCGAAAATTTTTCAGCTTCACTCACCATGCGGTCTACTTCGTCTGAAGATAACGTCGAAGCTCCGGTGATTTTAATATCTTGCTTCTTTCCAGTGCCTTTGTCACAAGCTTCGACAGAAAGAATTCCGTTTGCATCTATATCAAACTTGACTTCAATCTGCGGAACTCCGCGGGGAGCAGATGGTATTCCATCCAATCGAAAGTTACCGAGACTTTTATTGTCTTTTACAAACTCTCTTTCTCCTTGCAGAACGTTAATTTCTACACTGGTTTGACCATCAGCAGCGGTGGAGAAAACTTCAGATTTCGAAGTAGGTAACGTTGTGTTACGAGGAATGAGCTTCGTCATGACACCCCCAAGAGTTTCAAGTCCAAGGGAAAGTGGAGTGACGTCAAGCAAAACTATGTCAGAAACTTCACCAGCAAGCACGCCACCTTGAACAGCAGCCCCTAAGGCAACCACTTCGTCCGGATTTACACTCATATTTGGTTCTTTTCCTGTTAACTTCTTTACCAACTCACGAACTGCCGGTATACGGGTAGAACCTCCTACCAAAATCACCTCGTTCACTTCAGAAAGACTCAGTTTTGCGTCTTTCAAAGCTTGCTCAACTGGTTGCTGGCAACGCTTGATAAGGTCTTCGCACAGTTGTTCGAACTTACTTCTCGATAGTTGGGTATCGATATGCTTCGGACCGTCAGCAGTCGCGGTGATGAATGGAAGAGAAATCGACGCACTAGCAGTAGAAGAAAGCTCCATTTTCGCCTTCTCGGCTGCTTCGGTCAAACGCTGCAAGGCTTGCTTATCTTTGATAAGATCGATTCCTTCAGATTTCTTAAAATCTTCTGCAAGCCACTCGACAATTCGTTTGTCAAAATCATCGCCACCAAGATGTGTATCACCCGAAGTTGAGAGAACCTCAAACACTCCATCGCCGACTTCAAGGATGGAAACATCAAACGTACCTCCTCCAAGATCAAAAATTAAAATAGTTTCATTGGCTTTTCTCTCAAAACCATATGCAAGCGATGCGGCGGTCGGTTCATTGATGATACGCAGAACTTCAATACCAGCAATCTGACCAGCATCTTTTGTGGCTTGCCTCTGACTATCGTTGAAGTATGCAGGCACTGTAATCACAGCCTTAGTGACTGAGTCTCCCAGAAAAGATGATGCATCGTCGCAAAGCTTTCGCAAAACCTGGGCCGAGACCTCTTCTGCCGCAAATTGCTTACCCAAAGCTGGGCAGTCCAATTTCACGTTTCCAGCACTATTTACGACGGTGTATGGTATTTCTTTCGCCTCATTAGAAGTTTCATAGTGGCGCCGACCAATGAAACGCTTCACAGAGTAAAAAGTATTCTCCGGGTTAACAACTCCCTGGCGCTTAGCAATTTGACCTACTAATCGATCACCAGCCTTGGTGTAGGCAACTATGGACGGAGTAGTTCTTCCGCCCTCGGCATTTGTGACAATAGTAGGAGCACCACCTTCCATAGCAGCAACCTAGGAATAAAATGAATGAAATCTAACGCTGATAGAAAAAGTAAAACAAAGCGAAGGAAAAGGAAAGCAGAAGAGAATTTGCAGTCGAAAATGCCGACTTTAAAAGTAACGTACAGCTGAGTTTGTCGTCCCGAGATCGATTCCAACTACTTTTTCCGCTCGAACTATCGTACTCTTTCTCGCCATTTTTGAATTGGAGGAACTTAATCGTGCTTTTAAGGCTCGCGTACTACCTTCGAACTGATTTTCACGAAAATTGAAAGCGGTTTTCTTCCGACTAAGAGAGAGAGCGGCCTGTCGTCCATGTCGTAANGATTGCGAACCGCGCACAGATGCGCTTATTCTATTTGGGCTTGTAGCACTTATAGTACTCATGTTTGTCAAAATTATGTTTATGTATCGCAACAATGAGGAATCGAAGAGTTTCGAAGTATTTTTCTTTTTTTTCGGCGGCGTAGGTAAACGTCACCCGTTGTTTTCTTCTTTATTTTCTGTTATCCGAAACCCTAAAACTATCAAAA
This sequence comes from Gemmatimonadota bacterium, assembly GCA_002693325.1. GTDB lineage: Bacteria > Latescibacterota > UBA2968 > UBA8231 > UBA8231. The sequence continues at coordinate 5,135 of NZPK01000002.1, forward strand.
ACCCCGAAAATTGTGAAGGGAAAAAAAGAAGTGGAATCATTTAATAATAAAAAATATGAACGATTATTTATCTTTATGGCATTCGACGTATGTAGCCAAATGGTCATCCGAGAAAATGAAAATAGTTAATTAAAACCGTATGGATCCATATATATCTAGACTTCTAATCTTGAAAATAGGAAAATATATTTGATGAAACCAAACACACAAAGGAAANGCTTTTTGAAAGGCGTTTATGCACTTTTGCCTTAATAAATTCGAGACACGCAAAGACTTTACGTTCTGCANAGTTTCATGCTCTTTCTAACTTTCAATGTCCTGACAAGCAGTGACCTCCAGATAACACTTATGCAGCTATTCACACGCTTAGGATGATAAAATACACGAATTTATGAAGGAATAGAAATAGGTGCGAANACTTTTTCGATAGAAAGAGGCAATCTCGGCGTAACCTTAAAAGAGGAATATTTCGTAGATACGTAGAATAAGGTAAAAGCACTACAAATAATGGCTGATTCAAAAAAAACAAGTTGTCTCTATAATATTGATGAAAAAAATGCATACGATAGATCTATTTTGCACAAGGCCGCNTATTATAGCGGTTCTGCAACTTTACTCGAAAATTTAATTATGCAAGGTGCTGAAGTAAATGCACGGGATAAGGGAGCATGGACACCTTTACATTTAGCAGCAAAAAATGGTCACGTTGAAGCCTTAAAAATTTTATTAGAAAATGGGGCAAACGTGAATGTCAAAGATATTAAGCATGGCTGGACTCCATTGCATATCGCAATCGTTTCTAAGCAGTTCAAAGCTGCCAACATTTTGATAAGGGCTGGTAGCAGCATAAATGAGCGCGATAAGTGGGGGAATTCGGCACAAAAACTTTTTGAGCTTAGTGGAATACAAGAGTAAGCAGTCGAAGTTACTGTCTTTGAAACATTCTATCTCAAAGCTGACCCTGTAGCAAATATATTTAATTTATTCTTCACGTGCATTCATCTAGTTTAACAGGACTTTCGCTAAAGTTTCAACATCAAACCTTCTAAGATCTGTATAAGTTTGGCCACANCCTAAGAATATTATTGGTATATTATTTGAATATACCATAGAAATAGCTGCCCCAATTTTGTCCCCAACAGTATCGCATTTGGATAATATAATACCATCAACTGCAGTATGTTTTTGCTCATCAATTAAATCAAGAAGTCGCTGATTAAAAATCTTAAGTTGATCAGAAGCCTCATTCCCAACTAAAGCTTCTCCTACAAAAAGCGTCAAATTCGGTTTATTTAGATTAATCAACTTCGACAAAGCTCTCATCAAAGGTTCATTATCTTGCATACGTCCAGCAGTATCAATCAATAGTACATCCATTTTCAGACGATTTGCATGTTTAACAGCTTCATAAGCTATAACTGCGGGATCTTTTTCATAACCACGCTCGTATAGAGGTATGCCTAGCCTACGGCAATGCGTTCGGAGCTGCTCTACAGCCCCAGCTCGAAAAGTGTCACAAGCTGCAACCATTGAGGAAAGTTTGTTCTTCTGCATCCAATATGCAACTTTAGACAAGGTCGTACTTTTTCCGACACCATTAACACCTACGAAAAGTATGATGTAAACTTGATTCTTAGAGCGCATCTCTTGTATTTCTCTTAGAACATCTACCTGCTGTACTGGAGACAGTATTTGTACTAAATTATCAATCACTACCTGGTCCAAAATTTTAGAAACCTCTGATAATGATGTGACTTTATTGTGCAATAATTGATTTGAAGCACTTTCGCAAATGGTCTCCGCAATTGTTTCAGCAACATTCTTCTTTACCAACTTAAGTTTAAGTTCTTCTATAACAGGTTTTAATTCTGATTCCAATAATTCAACTTTACCGATCAACTTCTTAGCAAGTTTTCCATGAAGAATTTCAGATACCCAAGTGCTATTGCTATCATTTTTTTCTATGCTCACGGAAGGGTTTTCGATATCTTTTCCATAGTTGGGAGCTATTTTCCCTTTCGAACGATCATTCGAGAAGTCAAGCCTATTTCGAATTATGTCATGGCCAGAAGTAGAAGAGCTAACAGCAACTTTATCTATAAGTATTTCACCTCTAAATTGATCGACGCACTTCAGGCGAATTTTTTCAAAAATCCCGTCAAATACACTAGCAAAAGTAGAAGTGCATTGACTATTTTCTGATAAAACACCTACGCAGGCGCATCGAACTTGGACAAGTAGTTCACGAATATATGGGGCAGACAAAGATTTTCGGTTTGATACAACAAAAACTAGCCCAAGCTCGTCGTGAGTTATCCAATTAAATGAGAGAGAGCTTGAAATTGGAGTATAACATAAAAGTTTATCTTCACTTTTCTTCCTTAGTAGACGGTCCTTAATAACAGCATTGACCGATAATTGTTTATCATTTTCTTCCTGGGCAGACCAATGAAATAAAATTTCACCACCCCGGTTAAAAATGAAGAAAGTTTTCATCACCATCTATTCACGTAGTAAATCCAAACATGGAAATAAAGTGTCAAATCCAGCATGTATATCGCGCAAACGCAGGACACTGCTCAATATCGCTTCCCATTTTCCTTTATAAAATACTGTCTTCTTTTTACGACTGTCCCTCTGGATCCTTCGCCCAGAAGGGAGAACAAAAAAAAAATCAAGGGATTTTATTTAAAAAAGGTGGCCATATCCCCTGTGGAGAAACTTGCCAAAAAATGAAAGTTAGGGTTTCATTTGATACCATAAACATTTAATTTAAGAACTGGTCTTAGAGAAAACTAAACACATTTTTACTATTTTTACTAGTAAACTAGTATTTGTTTTTAATTTCATTTTTTCCACATTTTACTACATATGTACTTTACTGCTTCTAAGATTAATTCTAAGAAGACTACTATGGCCATAATTGCAATATTACAGCTACTCAAGGTACTTTATAATTCACAAAATTTCCTCTTNTACGAGTAAAAAAAAAAAAAAAAATTCGTAGTCCCTAAATATATGCTATACGTAGAAGTCTTTTTTGAAAAGATTTTAAGGTGTACGAGCGCGTAGCGTAAATAATCATACACCATATGCTGGTTAGGTGATGGTACAGCGTAATTACCATACTGTCTATCCTAGTACTTTAATTTGGAGTTCTCGTATGGATATGCATAGGAAAAGTATCGATATTCGACGAAAATCGTCTTTGTTCAGGATCCCACTTTATTCGATTTTATCACCCATACATGAACGACTCTACTAACTTGTAACTTGTTGAATGTGGCGTAACATGACAGGAATAAATTACATGAAAATCCAAAGAAGTAAACAACTATGTAAGTTTTTCCTGACCTCATAAAATTTAGATCATAGGTTATTAAATTTAAGTAATTTCGATTCGTCAATCATCCTTCAATATCCTGAGTGCGACCATATAAAGTCACCATTTGTGCTAATTTCGTTGCTTCTGGAGCCAACCTTGCAAAAAAGTGAGGGGAACCTACTCGCCATGTCCAATTTCCATCAGCTACACCCGGTGTATTCATACGAGCTTCGTTTCCAAGATTTAGGATATCCTGCATCGGAATTATGCACGTTTTACTGACAGAGGCCATTGCACAACTGACGAGATCCCACACACAATTTGAGGAGGTCACGTGCGCATAATTCTTCAATTTCTTCCGGATGGAGTCATTTTGATTCCAATACCATCCATACGAGGTTTCATTATCATGAGTTCCTGTATAACATACAGAATTCTCACTGTGGTTATGTGGCAGATGTGGATTTTTCCCGTCGGAACCCCATGCAAACTGCAGAATTACCATTCCGGGTGCATTTATACTTTCTCTTAATTCAGTGACATCTGCAGTTATAACACCCAGATCCTCTGCTATTATAGTAGATTCACCAACAGCTGACTTTATGCCGTGGAAGAATTCTATGCCAGGTCCGTTGTACCATTTGCCATTTTTCGCGGTTCTTTCGCCAGCTTGCACTGCCCAGTATGCAGAAAATGCCCTAAAATGGTCTATTCGAATTTCATCATGAAGCTCAAGCGCTCTTTTTATTCTACTACACCACCATGCATATTTTTCTTCTTTGTGCATTGTCCAGCAGTATAATGGATTACCCCATAGCTGACCATCATCACTAAACGCGTCAGGTGGAGTACCAGCAACCATTTCTGGCTTCTTATCAGGGCCCAGTTGAAATAAGTGTGGGTGAGCCCAGACGTCTGCTGAATGTCCTCCCACATAAATAGGCATATCCCCAATGATTGAGATCCCCTTCGAATTCGCGTACTGTTTCAACGAGAGCCACTGTCTATGCCAAAAAAATTGAACAACGCAAAATTCATCCAGCTGATATGAGTATTCTTTGCTTAATTTTAATAACTCACCCTTTTCTCTATCGCGCAAACCAATGGGCCAATCCCACCAGTCAACCCCACGTAACTCTGGGATTTTCTCAATCACGTCAAATAAGGCCGCATCTTTAAGCCACAATTTGATATCAGAGCGCTCACGAAATTCCTCAAATTCACGGCGCAATTTATCATTTTTGTTTCTATTTAACATATTTCTTGCTGCCCTGTATAGTAAGGGCTCGATAACTTCTGAAGCATCTTGAAACTTAACATGGCTACTTTGTACAGAGCTTACCGGAAGCTCATTTGCGCTCAACAAGTTATCATTGACGAGTAATTCCAAAGAAATCATCAAAGTGTTACCACAATGTGCATCACGACCACTGTATGGAGACCAAAAATCATCTCGTATACCCGGTATGGGACGACCTGGCGGAACTAGTGGTAATACTTGCCAAACTTGCATTTTAGAACTTTCCAGCCAGTCTATAAAAGCATATGCTTCCGGTCCAAGATCACCGGTCAAATAGGGTCCCGGGAATGAAGTTGGATGCAATAAAATCCCGCAACGACGCGGATGCCGTGAAGGCGGAAATTTAGTTCCATAGCTTTCATCTGCCGGCACGTCAACTTGTAACGCGTTAAATTTTCGTAACCGCTGGTAAGGCTTCTCGAGTCTCCACATGTTTTTTGCGAAGCCTTTACAACACAGGGGTAATGTAGACATGATAGAATAGAGTATGCGATAGAATGAAACATATAAACGTACCTACGTTTTTTATTTACGGTACCGTTATAAAAATCAAAGGAGGAGAAAAAAGTTGGAAAGTATGATTCTGATTGCAAGAAGGGGGGAACCCAATCACTGACCCTGTTTTACTTGAAAAGCTCAGGCAAATTGACACCATGGAAAAGCTGCTTGAGATTACTAGATCAGATA